>JAEXXS010000289.1 GCA_023451915.1 Pseudomonadota bacterium
GGCCCGTGAAACCGGCATAAGTTTTCTCATGCTCAGCATAGTCCATCGGTGCGCCAAGTTCAGCCGGAGCCGTCGTATGATGTTCTGCCATTTTCGTTCCACCCATTCAGATTTTCCACCCAACATCCATGATGTTAAGCGAAAACACCTGCAATCTTCAACGTGTCCGCAACAAAAGCCCGGCCTCAACGGCACGTCTTTTCGTCGCAGCCAACCCTCTCTCCGCGTGAAGCGGTTCCGCCGTCTTCGTAAATCGAATTCCCGCGATGCGCTACATCTAATTGTTTAGAACAGTTTATACGCCAAGTCCGGTATATTTGGCCGTCGGCAATATGGTCAGCGGCACCACAGCGCTGCGCCTGTCGGCAAACATCGCCTGGCGCTCGCGTGGCAATGACTTGAAGAATGGAAAGCGCACCGCAACCGCATCGCGAATATTGCGGATGGGCGCCGCACCAAGCCCAACCTTGATGCCATAGCCCGCATGTTCACGCGCATCGGCCATCATCGCGGTGCCGAAAATACGCTTGTAAAACGCCATATGCTCCGGCTTGACCGAGGCAAGGCATTGATCGGCCACAAAGAATTCCGACGCCATCGCCGCAATGCGCAAGGTGATATAGGGGATCGCCGGATATTCGCTCAAAAGTTCGGGATCGGCGGCAAAGCGGGTCGGATCGACGAAATGCATGCCACTATTGAGCAGCGGATCCAGAATATCGGGAAACAGCGCATAGCTCGTTCCCTTGCGATGATCGGGCGTAATGTGATGAATGCGCAATGTGCTGACGAGCTGCCCGTCAACATGCACCCCATAGACGAAAGCGTGGCTGTCCTGATCGATATCGTCGATGATGGACGGCACTTCGGCCTCGTCCATCACATTGCGGGTACGATAGGAGCGATAACGCAGCCGACCGATCTCTTCGAGATCTTCCGCATTGACGATCCGCCGATATTCAACACGATCCAGAAAATGCAGCAGCTGTCGCGCAAAATTGGATAGCGGCGGTTTCTCCCCCGAGACAGCTGAATCAGTCATATAAGCGATTTCCGCACCATCAAATCATGCAAATCATGCATTTCAATTCTGCGCGCAGAATAAGCAGGTTTACCTTCATGTAAAGGTATAAGTTGAACTGCATATGCGCCCCCGCGCCGTTTTTCTGACACAGTATTGCCACAGATTCGCCACATCGAAACAGCGTTTTTTCGCCGCACCGCGCGGGAAATGCGCCTTCATCCGCTTTTCAGGGCCTTTTGCCATATTTGCCGTAATTTTGCGGGGTGACCGGACGCACTTAACCGCCAGTCACACCGTCCGCGCCCGCATCCATCGCGCGCAATTGTCACGGGGCATGGTCGCGTTCAAGAAAGGATCACAGCTGAGGGTCAGGCGACGGTGCGACCACCTTCGCGCCAGGTGACGGATTTTGTCGTCATTGAGCCGATTGTATCGGCTGGCAGCGGCATGCCGAGAAGATAGCCCTGCACCAGATCGGCACCGGCGGCAACGCGGATCAGCGCCAGCTGTTCTTCGGTCTCCACGCCTTCGACGGTTACGCCGAGACCAAGCTCGTGCGAGAGTTGCGTGACACCGCGCAACAGCATCAGCGACCGGCGGTCGGTGGTGATATCGCAGACAAAGGAGCGGTCCACCTTCACCTTGGTTAGCGGCAACGTGTTGAGATAGCTCAGGCTGGAATAGCCGGTGCCGAAATCGTCGAGCGCTATGTTGATGCCCGCGTTCTTCAACCGCTGCAAAACCATCGACGTCTTGTTGCGGTCGGCAATGATCGCGCTTTCCGTCACCTCGACCTCAAGACGATGCGCCGGAAGACCGGACTTCTGCAAGGCGGCGGCAATATCGCGGGCAATCTCACTGCTCTTCAGATCGATGGCCGAAAGATTGACGGAAACGCCGATCCGATCACCCCAGGTCAGACAGTCCATGCAGGCCTGTTCCAGCATGAAGCGGGTGATATCGGTGATGATACCCATTTCCTCGGCCAGCGGGATGAATTCGGCAGGCGGCACGGAACCCAGCTCCGGATGCACCCAGCGCGCCAGCGCTTCACAAGCGACAATGCGCAAAGACTGCGCACTTACGATCGGCTGATAGACGACCTTGATTTCATTATTGGCGATGGCCTGTCGCAGATCGGCTTTGAGCTTCTGGCGGCTGCGATATTTGGTATCCATCGCGCCGACGAACACGGCCCATTGCCGGTCTTCATGACCTTTCGCCTCGTAAAGCGCCAGATCGGCATTGATATGCATATTGCCGACATCGCAGTTTGCGATGTTTTCAATCGCTATACCGGCGCTGATTTCGATATGAACATGATCGCCATCAAGATCATAAACGCCGGACACCACCGAGGTGATATGGTCCATGACGCCGGTAATCTCGGCTTGCGTCTGAAGATTAAACACAAACACGACGAACTCATCGCCGCCGAAGCGTGACACCACAAAGCGCTGCTGGTCGAGCGAATAAAGACGCTCCGCAAACAGCCGCAGCAACACGTCGCCCGTGTGATGGCCAAGCGTATCGTTGACATGTTTGAAGTGGTTGATGTCGATAACAACCAGAGCGGCGTAACTGTCAGAGGGCTGATGGGCGCGCAGCGTGCGCACCATCGTCTCGAAATAATTACGGTTCGGAAGACTGGTCAGCCCGTCGAACCGGGCCATATGCTGGATGCGGGCTTCTGCCTCGACACGCTGCGTCACGTCCTCGAACATGAGAACCGCGCCGTCGCCAACGGTCTGGTTGCCGATACATTCTATATAGCGCTCACCGGACAGCTGGAAAATGTCGCGCGTCTTGCGTCCGGCGACAAGGTCGGTCATGCGGGCACGAACATTCGTCATGTCATTATGTGGAAACAGCCCTTCCCGCGCGCAATAGCGCAGCAGAACTTCCAACTGACGCCCATGCAGCTTGGTGTGTTCGGCGATCCGCAACATCGCCTTGGCCTTGTTGTTGATAACCGCGATACGGCTCTGGCCGTCGAGCATGAGAAGGCCCTGCGGCATGTTGTTGAGCGCGGCATCGAACCGCCCTGCCACAATCGACAGACGCCGCTTGCCCATGACGGCGGCAAAGAGAAACTCGCGCAGGCCGTTCGCCATCTCGATATTGGACAGGAAATAGGGGATCAGCAGCAGGCCGATGATGATGTGAAAGGGAGTCCCCGCAAGCACGAGCCCGGCCAGCACCGGGATGAGCGTACAGATCGACATCAGAACGACCGCTTTCGCCGAGGCATAATTGCGCCCGACGATGGAAACCACGGAAGCGAGCAGAATGGTCAGGCTCGCCAGTTCGGCAAAGGGATCACGCAGCACGAAGATCGAGAAGAAGCACAACATGCCAAGCGTCGCGCAGACCAGCGAAGCGCCGATGAGATAGCGCAACTCCCAGCGGTCGAGATCGGCGGATGTGAGCGGGGTGAGCCTGGCGCGATCAAACTGCCGCATGTCGTAGAGACGACCGAGAGCAACCACGGCAAAAAGCCCGGCAAAGCCGATGAAATGCCAGTCGACGGTTTTTACATAGATGACGACGCAGGCCACCACATGGGCCAACAAGCCAAACCAGAGCGTGGTGCGATTACCATACAGTGATCGCATAAAAGAAAGCCGCACGTCTGCAGGTATGTCAGGTTTACGGCTTCGCCACATGTCCTTGCTTGTGTCCCTATCGTGAGGGCGATTATTGCACTAATGACTTAAAAATATCTTTCGCGAAATGAAACCACAAGCTGTTACCCCCGCCACCATAAGATGTATCCCAATTATTCACAGGGGAACAACTTAACTGCAACTCGCAAAATAGCAATACAACCATAGGCTTTCAAAACGAAGGCCTCCAAACAATTTATCCCTGAAAGCAGAGCGGCAAAACGCGCTGTATAACGCCTCCCGGAGCTATTGCTCTTCACAGGTTTCCTACAACAAAACTAGAGAATATCCCCGGATAAGGATAGCGGACAGGGAAAACGCGGAGAAAACCACGTTTTAGCGGAATAAATCCCTATCCCGCTTGAATGCGTTCAGAGGCTGTGTCCGCCATCCACATTGACGATGGTACCGGTCATGTAACGGCTGGCGTCGGAAGCCAGCATCAGCACCACACCGTCGAGATCCTGCGGTTCGCCGAGACGACGCAGCGGATTACGTCCTTTGAAGTAGCCTGCGGCGGGTCCGCTTAGCTGTTCTTCATTGATTCGGGTCGGAAACCAGCCCGGAGAGATTGCATTGACGCGAATATCATGCGCGGCCCATTCGAGCGCGAGCGCGCGCGTCATCTGGGTGATGCAGGCTTTCGACATGGAATAGGCGGCAGCGCCTTTCTGCGGTCGGTCGCCCAGAATGCTGGTCGTGTTGATGATAGAACCGCCTGCGCCATGCGCGATCATGCGGCGCGCCGCTTCCTGCGCCACGAAGAAAGCGCCGGCAACATTGACCTCGAAAATATGCTCCAGCATATCGCGTGTCGTATCGAGCGCCCGTGCCATATGGGCCACACCGGCATTGTTGAACAGGGTCGTAATCGGCCCGAAACGCTGCTCGGCCTCATCGAAGGCGCGTATGATTTCGTCCGGATGGGTGACATCCGCCATGATTTCCAGAACTTCGCCGCCCGACGGACACAGGCTTTCGCCTGCCTGCGTGCGTGAAATAGAGATCACCCGCGCCCCATGGTCGGCCAGCACATGCACCATGCGCAAGCCCAGCCCCGAAGAGCCTCCCGTCACGGCAATAACCTTGCCCCGGACGGAGAAAAGCTGATCGTCAGTCATGCATCCCCTCAACTGCCAATCCATCTTTCCGTACTCTTCACCCCTACTAAGATATTCATAACGGCAATTGAACCGTGCACAGAGGCAAAAAACGATTCAAATCAACACAATACACAAAAGCCGCGCGAGCGTGATCAAAAGACGACACTTCCCGCCAATGGCAGAAGCCTTCTTTCGCACATATCTTATCCGAAAACCGTTTCACTCCTTTCCGGATGTGTTCTATTGCAGAAGGCTGCACGCCTGTTCCAAAAGTCGCCCTGTGTGGCTGCAAATGGCAATTTGAGACTTGCTTTCGCCTAATCTGAACCGAAAAGTCTGCAACTTTTCGGGATTAGGCGAGGCTTCCGGTGCTCACGTACCTTGAGTACGCTCCGCTCCGGTACTCGAAAATCACCATTTTCGCACACACATGCCGCTTTTTGATTCAGGCGTGTACGCCGCTCCAGATAAGAGCCACATCAACGGATCGAAGTGCTATGTCGAAGTCCCGCCCCCTTATTGCCGTACCAACCGACGTCAAACCTTTCGAGAATTACACCTGGCACGCAGCACCGGATCAATATCTGGCTGCGGCCATCGAAGTCGCGCAGGTGACACCGCTTCTGGTGCCAAGTTTTGGCGACAAGATGGACCTCGACGCCATTCTCGACGCTGTGGATGGCGTATTGATCACCGGCTCGAAATCGAACGTCAACCCTGCTCTCTACGGTGTCGAGCCAAGTGCGGCTTTCGAGCCCTATGACGATGCCCGCGATGCGACGTCGCTGCCGCTGATCCGCGCCGCCATTGAAAAAGGCGTGCCGGTTCTGGCGATCTGCCGGGGCATTCAGGAATTGAACGTGGCGCTGGGCGGGACGCTCGCCACTGAAATTCAGGAGTTGCAAGGCCGCATGGACCACCGTGCGCCGCAATCGGAAAGTCAGGCAGAGCGTTTCGCGATCCAGCATCCGATCCGTATCAAGCCGGATTCATGCCTTGGCGCAATTTTGAAGGAAGACAGCGTGCGCGTGAACTCGGTGCACCGTCAGGCTATCGATAGGCTTGCGCCACGCCTTGAAGTGGAAGCCGTGGCCGAAGACGGCACCGTCGAAGCCGTCTCCGTCAAGGACGCCAAGGGCTTTGTCGTTGGCGTGCAATGGCACCCGGAATATTGGGTCCAGTCCGACGCCCCCTCGCGGAAGATATTCGAGGCGTTTGGCGAGGCGGTGCGGGAGCATAGGGGAATAGGGGAATAGGGGAATAGGGGAATAGGGGAATAGGGGAATAGGGGAATAGGGGAATAGG
>JAEXXS010000325.1 GCA_023451915.1 Pseudomonadota bacterium
CATCCGCCAGCACTTCGACCAGCCGACCGGCGGCAATGTCGTCGCGCGCATGATAATGCGCGATGCGGGCCAGCCCCACCCCGGCTAAGGCCATGCGGCGCACCGTTTCACCATTATTGGCGAGCAACGATCCATAGACGGCGCGGTCGACAATGCGACCGCTTTCCTTGAGCGGCCAGACCGGCGCAGCGCGGCGGAAATTGAAGCCAATGCAATTATGATCCGCAAGGTCGTCGACCGTCTGCGGCGTGCCGCACCGCTCCAGATAGGCCGGAGCCGCCACGATCTTGCGCCGCGCCAGACCGATCTTGCGCATCATCATGCTGGAATTTGCAAGCTTGCCGGTGCGAAACGCAACGTCAGTCCGGTCGCGATAAAGATCGACAATCTCGTCCTTCAGCGACAGGTCCACCACGATATTCGGATAGGCGGCGAGAAATTCCGGCAGCACCGGTTCGAGCCCCATCGTGCCGAGCGCAACGGACGTGCTGATGCGCACCGTGCCGCCCGTGCTGGCCGAACCTTGCGACAGTTCGCGCTCGATCTCGTCGAAATCGTGCAGCAGGCCCTGACTGCGCTCATAATAGATGCGGCCTTCTGCGGTCAGCGACAGGCGGCGGGACGACCGTTCCAAAAGCCGCACACCCAGCCGCGCCTCGATGCGGGAAATCAGCTTGCTGATTGTCGATGGGTTCATGCGCAAAAGGCGGGCGGCCTCCGAGAAACTGCCCGCTTCCACGACCCGCAGAAAGACCTGCATCTCACCGGCGCGATTGTCCATTCATGACCCCATCTGTGAAATCGTTTCATAGATAATGTGGAACGCCAACGCATTTTCAAGGGGGAATGTTCGGCCTATTTGTTGGGACATCACAGATTTCTAATCGATTCCTGACTGGACGTGTTTGCCTCCCAAGCTTCGCGCCGCCTCGCGAAACACGCCAGCCAGCCAACAGGAGTTACAATGAACGCCGTCAACACACAGGGCGCGGTCAATGCCGCGTCCAGTTTCAACTGGCCGCTGCTTGCGCTTGCAATCGGCGCCTTCGGCATCGGCACCACCGAATTTGCACCGATGGGCCTGCTGCCCGTCATCGCCGATGGTGTGAACGTATCAATCCCGACCGCCGGCCTGCTGGTCAGCGCCTATGCCATTGGCGTGACAATCGGCGCGCCGATCATGACTTTGGCCTTTGGTCGTTTCGGCAAGCGCACCGCGCTGATGCTGCTGATGGCGATCTTCACCATCGGCAACATTCTTTCGGCCTTCGCACCCGACTACTGGACGCTTCTGGCTGCTCGACTGGTGACGAGCCTCAACCATGGCGCGTTCTTCGGTCTCGGCTCCATTGTTGCGGCCAGCGTCGTGCCGCCGGAAAAGCGGGCAAGCGCCGTTGCGACCATGTTCATGGGTCTCACAATCGCCAATATCGGCGGGGTGCCTGCTGCCACCTGGATCGGGCAGCAGATCGGCTGGCGCATGTCGTTTGCGGGAACTGCGGTTCTCGGCCTCGTCGCCATTACCGCACTGTGGCTTTCCCTGCCACGCGGTGAAGCGGGCAAGATGCCCAATATCCGTCAGGAGTTGGGCGTTCTGATGCGCCCGACCGTGTTGAAGTCGCTGGCGACAACCGTGATGGGCGCAGGCGCGATGTTCACGCTCTACACCTATGTTGCCGCCGTTCTGGCTGATCGCACTGGCGCGTCGGAAGGTTTCGTGACGCTGGCGCTCGTCATGATCGGCGTGGGCTTCACCATCGGCAACGCGCTGGGTGGCCGTCTTGCCGACTGGTCGCTCAATGGCGCGACGCGAATATTCCTCGGAATGCTCGCCATCGTCAGCTTTGCGCTGCCGCTCGCGCTTAGCAGCCCTGTCGGCGCGCTCATCAGCCTGCTGGTTTGGGGTGCTGCGGCCTTCGCCATCGTGCCGCCGGTTCAGATGCGCGTCATGCAGGCCGCAGCCGAAGCGCCGGGGCTCGCTTCGTCGATCAATATCGGCGCATTCAACCTCGGCAATGCGGTGGGTGCTGCTCTGGGCGGCGCCGTGTTGAGCGCAGGCTACGGCTATGCGGCTATCCCGGTGGCGGGTGGCCTTCTGGCCGCGGCTGGCCTGCTCTTCACGCTGTCGCGCCGCCCGAAGGTGGAGCTTGCCGCCTCGGCTTGCTGATAAAACCCGGCTCTGGCGCGCGCCTGATCAATCAAGCGTGCGCCGGAAGCGCAGCAGCGCCATCGTGGCAAAGAGAACGACGAACAGGACCAGCGCATTCACCTCGCCGGCAATATCGGCAAGGGTTGCGCCTTTCAGCATAACGGCGCGCACGATACGCAGAAAATGCGTGAGCGGGAAAATCTCGCCCAGGGTCTGCGCCCAGTCGGGCATGCCCCGAAACGGAAACATGAACCCCGACAGCATCAGCGACGGCAGAAAAAAGAAGAAGGTCAACTGCATGGCCTGCATCTGCGTGCGCGAGGCGGTCGAGATCGTATAGCCGAGCAGCACCAGCGATAAAACAAAGATCAGCACGCAAGCCAGAAGCAGCGCCAGCGATCCGACGAACGGCACGCCGAACAGAAGCTTTGCCGCAACCAGCACGACCACCACCTGCACCGCCCCGACCGCTAGAAACGGCAGCACCTTGCCCAGCATGATCTCGGCAGGCGTGGCGGGCATGGCCAGCAGATTTTCCATGGTGCCGCGCTCGGTTTCACGGGTCAGCGCCATGGCTGTCATCATCACCATGGTCATTTGCAGGATGACACCGAGCAGGCCGGGCACGATATTATATTGCGACACGCCTTCCGGATTGTACCGGCGATGCACAATAACTTGTAGCTGGCTGCGGGCGGCCTCCGTCGCTTCGGCCTGTTTGCCCTGCTCACGCAGCAGCGCCTGACTGGCCACGGTGCCAAGCGTCGAAATCGCCCCGCTTGCGACAGATGGATCGGTTGCATCGGCTTCGATGAGAATTTGCGGTGCATCGCCCGCATCCACCCGCCGCGCGAAGTCGGACGGGATGGTGACGACAAAGGAGACCGTGCCGTTGGCAATCAGCGCTTCGGCTTCGGCAGCGCTTTGCACCACGTGATCGAAGCGGTAATAGCCGGTGGTTTCCAGCGCCGAAATCATCGCCCGCGTGTAATGATCCTGACTGGTGACAACGAGGGCGCTGGGCAAGCTTTTCGGGTCGTTGTTGATGGCAAAGCCGAACAGCAGAAGCTGCATTAACGGCACCACCAGCATCATGGCGAAGGTGATGCGGTCGCGCCGCATCTGGATGAATTCCTTCATCAGCATCGCGCCAAGACGCTCGAATGAAAACCAGCTGCCGGTCATGCTTTGCTGCTCCCAGCCTCGCTGTTCCTGGCGCTGTCCGCTTTCGACATATTGTCCTGCGCATTGGCCATGAACTGGATGAAAACATCCTCAAGGCTCGTTTCGCCCGCCTCGACGGTGATTCCGTCTCGATGCCTGATCTTGTCGAGCGCCGTTTCAAGCTTCTCCCTATCGGAGCCGACAACATGCAGCGTCGCCCCAAACGGCGCGACCTGCTGAACGCCCGGCTCATTTTCCAGTTCGCGCGCGATATCGCTGAGCCGCTGGCCGCTGACGATGAAGGTCGTCAGCCCCGCCTCGGCGATCACATCCTTGACCGTTCCCGTCGCCAGAAGCTTGCCATAGGAAATATAGCTGATGCGGTGGCAGCGCTCGGCTTCATCCATATAGTGGGTTGAAACCAGCACCGTCAGGCCACCATCGGCAAGGCGGTGAATCTCGTCCCAGAAATCGCGCCGCGCCTTGGGGTCGACACCGGCGGTCGGCTCGTCCAGCAGCAAAAGCTTCGGCTTGTGCATGATGCAGGCGGCCAGGGCCAGCCGCTGTTTCCAGCCGCCAGAAAGCGTTCCCGCTAGCTGGTTGCCTCGCGATGTCAGGCCAAGTTCTTCCAGCGTGCGCGCGACATGCTCCCGCACGGGCTTCAGCCGATAAAGCCGCGCCACGAATTCCAGATTTTCGGCGATGGTCAGGTCTTCGTAGAAGGAAAAGCGCTGCGTCATGTAACCGACCTCGCGCTTGATCTTCAGCCCTTCCGTGCGCAGGTCGAAACCCAGCACCTGCCCCTCACCTTCATCGGGCGTCAGCAGGCCGCACATCATGCGAATGGTCGTGGTTTTGCCGGAACCGTTCGGCCCCAGAAAGCCGACGATCTCGCCCTCCGCCACCGACATGCTCACATGGTCGACGACGGTTGCGTCGCCGAACCGCTTCACCAGACCTTTGACATCAATGGCGTTCGACATGGCCGCCTCCGTCTACCGGGCGGCCAGATCGACATCGACGATCTGGCCGGGCTGGAGCGGAGAAGCCGGATCGACCGGATGCGCTTCGACCAGATAGACAAGCTTCTGGCGCGTTTCGAGCGAATAGATCACGGGCGGGGTGAATTCGGGGTCGGGCGATACATAGCTCACTTTTGCCTTGAGGTCGGCCGCGCAGCCGTCGCACCGGACCGACAGCAAGTCGCCAACCCGGACGGACGAGAATTTTGCTTCCGGGATATAGACTTTCAGCTTCACCGCACCGTTCGGCAGCATGGTCAACACGGGAGCCGTCGGCCCGGCGGTGTCGCCCGGATTGCGGATGACATCGGTGATCCGCCCCGCAGCGGGCGCGACGATGGTGCGCTTGGTCAGATGCCAGCGGGCGGAATCAAGCTGCGCGGCAGCACTTTTGACCGCATTTTCAGCGGCTTTGATTTCTTCCGGGCGGGCGGGCAAGCGCCCCACGGCCAGATTGGCCATGCTCTGATTGATGGAGGCTTCGGCCACTTCCACACTGGTCTTGGCATCGTCCAGCTGCGCCTGCGTCATCACCCCGCGCTTGGTCAGATCCTGCGTGCGCAACAATGTGCGCCGCGCATCGGCGGCCTGCGCATTGGCGGTACGCACCGAGGCTTCCAGAACTGCAATTTCATCCGGGCGTTTGCCGACCTGCAAATCGGCAAGCTTCGCCTCGGCCTCAGCCAGCGCGGCTTCGGCTTGCGCCACGGCAATCTTCGCATCCGTCTCTTCAGTCAGAGCAATCGGCTTGTCCGGTTCCACGCGGTCACCGCGCTTCACCATGACGGATTGCACCTGCGCAACTTCCAACGGGGCGAGCTGTACGAACTCGCCTTCCACATAGCCGACAGCCAGCGGCTGGCTGCTGCATGCCGCAAACAGATAGGACGCGAAAGGAACAATACAGAGAAGGCTCATTGCACTTCGTCCTTATTGTGCTCTTCATCGCGGGCAGCGAGAATGGCGAAT
Organism: Pseudomonadota bacterium; assembly: GCA_023451915.1. The sequence goes on from JAEXXS010000325.1 coordinate 5,305, forward strand.
AGATTTTGCCGTGCGACGGCTGCAACCGCCTTGGCCTCTTCGGGGCCGAATGCCGCCCAGCCCATGCGCCGCTTCACCGCCTCCTGCCCGATCCGGAAATAGACCACCTGTCCTAAAAGCGTGAAAACGGTAAGCCGCGTCTGCTCGCTTTCCGCCGGTTCGCCAGTCGCCGCCTCCCAGACGGCGCAGAGCCGTTTGTGGGTCGGCTCGAAGACGCCGGAATAGATGCGATCAAGGGCTGCGGTTGGATGCGCGAGTTCCCGCAACAGAAATTGAACGATTTCCTCGGACGCCGGTTGCGCCACGATAAACTGAACCATCCGCTCCAGCGCGATGCCCAGTTGCTGACGCGCAGCCTCTTTTGTCACCGCAGGCAAGCCGATTGCGCTGTAATGGCCAAGCGCCTGACCGGCGACACCTTGTATCGTCTCGACGATATAGTCGGCGGCGGCAAGCCGCAGCCCTTCCTTGCTGCCGAAATGATAGGCGATGGAGCCGATATTCGCCTTGGCAAAACCCGCGATCTCACGCGTCGAGGTGGCGTCGAAGCCCTTTGACCCGAACAGCTGCAACGCGGCATGGATCAGCGCCATGCGCGTCTGGTCACTTGCCGGCGACGGCTCGCTTGGGGCAGGATTGATGACGGTGACACTATTGCGGGGCTTTCTCATAAAAGAATTTAATCAATCGATTGATTAAATGTCAAGCAATTGAAAACTGCGCGAGGACATCGCGCAGTTTTCAGTCAGATTCGGAGGGTTTTTACGAAGGCCTCTCGCCCATCATTTCGCGCTGGCGATGACTTTCTCCAACCGGGTCTGGACGATTTTCGGCTTCTTGGCGGCGACGATCTGTTCCAGATTGGCCGGATTGTCGCCAACAGCAATCAGGGCCACCATGCCCATGGCAAAATGCGGCGTGCATTTGACGAGATAAGCGCCGGGCTCCGTGACCGTCAGCACATAGTTCTCGTTCATCTTACTCTTGAATGGCGCGACGCCTGCCGGGAGCATATCCTTGATCGACTCGACATAGTGCCCCTTGTCCACCGAAATGAAGGTTACCGTGTCGCCGGGCTTTGCCTTGATATAGGCCGGTTCAAACACCATGACGCCCTCAGCGCCCTTGTTCAGCATGTGAACTTCAATATTCTCCGCAAAAGCGGGCGCAGAAAGCAGGCCGAAGACACCGGCGGCAAGTCCCAACGCGGTCATACGCATTTTCATGTCATCTCCATCACGAGCGCTGCCATCGTCCAAGCGGACAGGCCGCAAGCCGCCCAAACATGCGGGCAAAGCAGCCCGCAATCGGAATCTAGAGCGGGTGTTTCAGGTTTTCCTTGATTGCAATCAAGGAAACTTAAAACGTCGAGCCGTCGGGCATGACCATTTCATTGAGTATTTGCACCGGATGCCGGAGAGAACGGCTTTCAATCGCCTTGACCTGCGAGCGGCAGGAATAGCCGGTTGCCATGACGATATCCCCCTCGCCCGATGTGGCGAGAATACCATTCCAGCTCGCAGCGAACAGCTTTTCCGAAATCGGGCGATTGCGAACCTCGTGGCCGAACGTGCCCGCCATGCCGCAACAGCCCGTTTCCGGCACATCCAGCTCCACGCCGATCTGCTGGAATACAGATTTCCATTGTTTCATCGCGGAGGGAACATTGCTGCGCTCCGTGCAGTGTCCCAGCAGACGCAGACGCTTTTCACGCGCCATGGTGTCAGCGCCGCGCAGACGGTGGCGATGAGCGTCCAGCCATTCCTGCACCAGATGCACCTCTGCCTTGATCCGCGCCGTCTCGACACCCTTATATTCGCTGCGATAGGTCAGCGTCATGGAAGGATCGAGACCGACCAGCGCAATGCCCATTTCCGCCAGTTCATTGAGATAGCGGATGGATTTCGATGCGGTTTTCTCGAAAGCGCCAAGATAGCCGTGAACGTGCAAAGCCTTGCCGTTCTGGTTGGGTGCCGCGAGATAAGGCGTAAAGCCCATCTTGCGCGCCAATTGCAAAGCGGCCAGCCCGACAGCCGGGTCGAAATGGGCCGTGAAGGCATCCAGCACGAACACCACCGCCTGTTGCCGCTGCGCCTCCGACAGTTTGCGCATCCGCTCCGGCGTTGCGACAGTCACACCCATGCGCCGCGCTTCGCGCGCCAGCGACAGAGCAGGCATTTCCGGCAGCGCCGTCAGCCCGGCCCGGCGCATCAGTCCCTTACCCAGAGCCGACCCCACCCAGGCATTGTAAGCGGGCTTTAGCCGCGCAAACAAAGGCAGCGTGTTCTCGATGCTCGCCACCATCATATCCTTGATCGGGCGGGCATAGCGTCCATAGTAAATCTCGAGGAATTTGGCCCGGAAGGCCGGAACGCTGACCTTGACCGGGCACTGCCCCGCACAGGCTTTGCAGGCGAGGCAGCTATCCATCGCCTCGCGCACTTCATGCGAGAAATCGTTGCGATTGGCCGGGTTGATCGAGTTCCACAGCCGCGCAGGCAGCGTGCGGATTGCACCGGCGCTGCGGACCTGTCCGGCTTCCTTGCGCGGGTCTTTTCCGCTTTCCGCCATCAGGCGCAGCCATTCGCGCATCAGCGAAGCGCGACCCTTCGGCGAATAGCGGCGGTCGCGTGTCGCCTTGTAGGACGGGCACATCAGGCTCTGATCGTCGAAGTCGAAACAGGCGCCATTGCCGTTGCAATAGGCCGCATTGTCGAAGGCTTCGCGTATGTCCAGACCGATGATCCGGTCGAACTGGCCGCGCAGCGGTACTTCATCGATTTTCAGCAGCGCCTGCGAGGCGGGCGCTGCGATCTTGCCGGGATTGAGCCGGTTGCGCGGATCGAACAGGCCCTTGATTTCCTGCAGGCTTGGATAAAGCGCGCCGAAGAACTCGGGCACATATTCCGAACGCACACCCTTGCCGTGTTCGCCCCAAAGCACGCCGCCATATTTGCGCGTCAGCGCAACCACGCCATCGCTGATCTTGCGCACCAGCGGCTCGTGATCAGTCCGCGTTAGATCGAGCGCCGGGCGCACATGCAGCACGCCCGCATCGACATGGCCGAACATGCCATAGCTGAGGCCCTCGCCGTCCAGAAGCGCGCGGAATTCGCGAATATAGGCGGCAAGGTTTTCCGGCGGAACCGCCGTATCCTCGACGAAAGGCACCGGTCGCACCGGCCCGTCGACATTGCCGAGCAGACCGACCGAGCGCTTACGCATGGTCCAGATCGCCTCGATGTCCTTCGGATCGC
>JAEXXS010000355.1 GCA_023451915.1 Pseudomonadota bacterium
ATCATCGCCAATAGCTTCTTCCGGTCATCATGATCATCAAGCGCAACGATCTCATTTTTGCGGTACGCACCACCGCCGCATCGCTGATCGCGCTTTATATTGCCTTCCTGATGAACATGGACGACCCGAAATGGGCCGCCATGACGGTCTGGATCGTCGCTCAGAGCAGTCGTGCAATGAGCGTTTCCAAGAGCATTTACCGCCTGATGGGCACGGCAATCGGTGTCGTGGTCGCCGTGTTGCTCACAGCAATCTTCATTCAGACGCCAACCTTGTTTCTGCTGGTGCTTGCAAGCTGGATTGGCCTTTGCACCGCACTGTCGACGGGATTGCGCAACTTCCGCTCCTATGGCGCGGTGCTTGCCGGCTACACAGCCGCCATCGTCGCCATCGACTCGCTGTCCGATCCCGACAATGTGTTTGAAATCGCCGTATCGCGATTAATCTACATTGCCTTAGGCATCGTCACCGAAGCCATCATCACCTGGCTGTTCAGCACCGACAATCCCTTCGAGGAAGCGCGTGCGCAGCTAGGAAAATTCATGCGGCAGACGGCAAAACTCTGCGCAGAAATGCTCGGCGGGGAAGCTGGAACCGGTGCGCTGCAAACCGCCTATCGCAATGCCATCGCCTTCGATACGGCCATTGAATACAAGGCCGCGAGTTCCGTCACGGTCAGGCGCAGTGTCGGCTATCTCCGTCAGGCGATGGTCGTCACGCTGCAACAGGCGTCAGCTGTTCGCGCCATATTGGAAATGCCGCCGCAAACCACGCGCAACGATCCATTACTGCTGGAAGCCAGAGATGCCATGGCGCGGATCGCCGATGGTGACGAAACTGTCGATCTTGAAGCCTTGCGCGAAAAGATCATCCGCACAGCAGATGAAGAAACAAGCGGCAATGCCGATCTCACTTCCGGGCGGCTGATGTTCTTGTACCGTCTGCGCAGCATGCTCGGCTTTCAGGAGCAGGCGTTGGCTATCGAGGCCGAACTCGACACGACCCATCCAAAAGCCAACCGTGTTCGCCTTTCCTATCATGTCGACCACACGGCGGCGATAATCAACGGCATTCGCGCATTCGTGGCTCTGGCCGCCGCATCGGCGATCTGGATTTTTACCGCATGGCCATCCGGCGCCGGTTTTGTCATCGTCGTTGGCGTGGTCAACGCGCTTTTCGCAACCAGACCAAACCCGGTTGCCAGCGGCACTGAATTTCTGAAAGGCTCCGCCATCGCCGCAATCGTCGCCGCGATCATGAATTTCGGCATACTGCCCGCCATTTGGGGTTTCCTGGCCTTTAGCATCGTCATTGGCCCCGTGTTAGTCTGCGCCGGGCTTGCCATGCGCAATCCTTCGACAATGGCCAAAGGATCGGCATTCGCCATCTTTTTATGGGACCTGATCGGACCCGATAATTTCACGCGGCCCGACGCCACCGCATTTCTGAACGGCGTGCTTGCGCTTCTTTTTGGCATCGGCATTGGAACACTTGTCTTCTCGCTGCTCTTCCCGCCGAACACCCATGCCGCGCAGCGTCGCATGAAGCGGGCCATGCGCGACAGCCTGAAGAAAATCGGCGCGTCGCCGCGCTCCATGACTATCGAGGCATGGATAAGCCAATGCGCAGACCGCATATCCCGTCTGTTGGTGACTGACACCTCAGGTGAATCGGCCGAAGCACATCAGGATCTGCGCGGCATGCTGGCCGTGCTGAACCTTGGCTCGGCTGCGCTGGAACTGGCGCAATTCGCCGACCACCCCGTTTCGAATGTGCGCATTGCGGTACAAAACATGCTGCAGACACTGGCTGTTTTCGAGCCTGCAACGCTGATTGAAACCACCAATGCTGGCGCAGGCCGGATACTGGCCGTATCGGAAGCTGCCCGCGCTGCGGAAAAAGACCAATTGCTGCACGCGACGGCACTCATGCAAGCCATGGCCATGACGACGGAAGCGAATGCCGATTTCCTGCGCTAACCGCTTCAAAAGCGAAGAAAATTTTACAAGACATAAACGATTGGCCGCTATGATCTCTCGGCATATGCTATAGTTAGCTTTAGCAGACGGGGAAGTTTCCGAACACTGACCTGCGTGGATAGTCTCCACAGGTCGCATTGCGGAATGCATGGAAATGCCATTTTCGAGGGATTATTACTTCGGACGGTTCAAGGCCGATGAACTGGCAAGGTTGCAGCAGGCCTATATTCAGACTTGCACGGCTATCGGCTGTTGTCCTGTAACATCACCTCTCAAGGACGAGTTGGTCCGTGAAATCATCCAGATTTACGAGTGCGGCGTCTCCCAACCGGAGAAGATCGCCGAACTCATGAAGCAGATCGAGAGCGTCAAGCACCGGGCGGATAAGGGCCCGACGCTTGATCAGTTCACCGTCATCCATTCCAAGATAGCGTAGCCCCGATTTGCAGATCCGGCGATCTATTCCGCCGCATCCGCCAGATAGCCGAATTGCAGCACATTCTGCGGCGCTTTCACGTTCGGCAAAAGACGTCCATCATCAATCGGCTCGCCCAGCTGCGTTGTCACCGGGATGACACCGGCCCAGATCGGCAGCGCATAATCCGCCTCGTCGTCCTTCGGCGGACCGGAACGGACTTTGGCTGACGCCTCGTTCAACTCCAGTTCTAGAAGCATGGTCGCCTTCAGCTCCTTGGCCATCATCGGGCGCAGCCCTTCCCAGCGATCAGGAAAAAGACCATTCACGAAATTACGCAAATGCCGTTCCTTCGCCGCGACATCGGTAATCTTCTTCGCTTTGCCGAAAGCCATCACGGAGCGATAGTTACAGGAATGGTGAAATGCAGAACGCGCCAGCACCAGCCC
>JAEXXS010000376.1 GCA_023451915.1 Pseudomonadota bacterium
ATTTGAACAGATCGCCCTTGTAAAAGACCAGACCGCCCGGTGAGATCACCGGCGTCCAGTACAGCAGCGGCGCTTCGAATTCGGGGCGTGTGCTGTGGCGCGGGATCGGCCTGCCGCTATAATTGTCCCCATTGGAAACCAGCGGCCAGCCATAATTGAGGCCGGGCTTGATCAGATTGAATTCGTCGCCGCCGCGCGGCCCCATCTCGTGTTCCCACAGTTTACCATCGGGGGCGAAGGCCAGCCCGTAAGGATTGCGGTGCCCGGTGGTCCAAGTGAGGCCGCGAATGCCGCCCTCATCCGCATGGGGGTTGTCCTGCGGCACGGACCCGTCGAGATTCATGCGCAGGATCTTGCCCATCGGGGCTTTGTCATCTTGGGCGGTTGCAGGCTGCATACGGTCGCCGACCGAAAGGAACAAATGCTTGCCATCCGGCGCAAAGGCGATCTTTCCGCCCGGCTGGCCGCCCTTGGCGACCACATCCTGCTTCCACAGCGTGGTCACATCTTCAAGCGAGGCCTTGCCGCCGTTTTCCGCCAGTCTGGCCCGCGCCAGCACCACGCTGCTGCCACCGTCTTCGGGTTCACTATAGGTAAAATAAAGCGCCTTGCTTTTCGCGAAATCCGGCGCAGGCTCTATGTCGAGCAAACCATTCTGTCCGCCAAAGGCGACCTTCGGCACGCCTGCGACTTCGGTCTTTTTGCCCGCTTCGGTGACAACGAAAATCTCTCCCGGTTTTTCCGTCACGACCAGACGGCTATCGGGCAGGAAGGCAATCGCCCATGGCGTGTTGAACGTCGCAACGCTTGTCACGGTGAACGGCGCTTCGGCCTTGGCTTCGCGGTCGCCCGCATTGATGCTGGCGGACCAGGCGGAATGGATCGGAATAGATGCAACCGACGCGGCGAGAGCAAATAACAGACTGAGATGAGCGGCGCGCATGTCTTCTCCTCCAAGGCGTTGGGCGATGAGAACGGCAGGTCATTGTTACATGGGGTCTCGTCGCCCGGATGAAACCCCTCGTCGAAAAAACCTTCAGCGAGCCTCGTTCGACTGGCGAAAAGCAAACCTGTCCAGCCTAAATCGTTTGAAAAAATTTCAATCGTTTCAATCGCTTGCGCCCGCCATCTTTTTACCGGACACTTCTGCCATCAGCGATAAGTCATCAATTTCCCATCCCCCCAGAGGCTAACGCCCGTTGGCTGGTTCTGAAGAGGAGCTTACGAATGACCGAACGTCTTGAAGATATTGCGATGGCCCTGGTCGCCTCCGGAAAGGGCCTTCTGGCTGCTGATGAAAGCTCCGGAACTATCAAGAAGCGTTTTGATTCGATCAATCTGGCTTCCACCGAAGAGACGCGCCGCGATTATCGCGAGATGCTGTTTCGCGCCGACGATGCCATGAAGAACTATATCTCCGGCGTGATCCTTTACGATGAGACTATCCGCCAGAAAGCCAAGGACGGCACGCCGCTGACCGAAATCATCCGCAATGCGGGCGCAATTCCGGGTATCAAAGTCGATGCGGGTGCAAAGCCGCTGGCCGGTTTCCCGGGTGAGACCATCACCGAAGGTCTGGACGGCTTGCGCGAACGTCTCAACGAATATTACGGCCTTGGCGCGCGCTTTGCCAAATGGCGCGGCGTCATCTCAATCTCCGACACCCTGCCGACATGGGGCGCGGTCAGGCAGAATGCGCAGGCGCTGGCGCGCTATGCAGCGCTTTGCCATGAAGCTGGCATTGTGCCGATTGTCGAGCCCGAAGTTCTCATGGACGGCAAGCCGGGCGATCACACCATCGACCGCTGCTATGACGTGACGGAACTGGTGCTGAAGACGCTCTTCGCCGAGCTTTATGACGCCCGTGTCAAGCTGGAAGGCATGATCCTGAAGCCGAACATGGTCATCGACGGAAAGAATGCACGCAAGGCTTCGGTCGAGGACGTGGCTGAAAAGACTGTTCGTTGCTTCCTCAACACCGTTCCCGCAGCAGTGCCGGGCATTGCCTTCTTGTCCGGCGGTCAGACGGGCGAAGAGGCCACGGCGCACCTCTCGGCCATGAACGCCACTTATGACATGCCGTGGAAAATGACTTTCTCTTATGGACGCGCCCTGCAGGCGGCGGCGCTCGAAGCATGGGGCGGCAAACCGGAGAATGTCGCTGCCGGTCAGCGCGCCTTTGCCCACCGCGCCCGCATGAACAGCCTTGCCGCAACCGGCGGCTGGAAAAAAGAACTCGAACAGGCTGCCTGATCTGTTTCCAGCCCAGCGATACAAGGAAAAGCCCGGTTCAGGCCGGGCCTTTTCATGATTCGCGGAAATGGAAGCCGACAGCCAGCGCCATGACGACTATGGCGATGACGGCAATTTTCCAGAAATCGCCGCGACGCTTCAATCCCGGCAAGCCGAGCGGTTTGATGATGTGCAGTCCCATCAAAAGGACAAGCAGCACAGGCAGAACTTTGGTCACGGCGATACCTCTCCGCATCCTTGTGACGCAGCTGCATGCAAGCTGCAAGCGCTCTTGAGCTATGCCCTTAAAATGCCGTCGCTTTATGTTCTGATCTTCATCTTAAGTCCCATGGACGAAGCCTGATAGCTCGGCGTAAATTACAGGCGGAGGAGATGACAGTGCACGGAGAAATCCGGGAGGATGCCGGTCTGAGGAGGCCGCTCTTGCGCTGACATCTGATGAAAAATCGAACCGGGAAACGCCCCTTATGCGGGCGGTGACTGGTGCGTGTTTCTGGGAGGAACAGCATGACTTCGAAATATGCCGAAACCTATGCCGCCTGGCAGGCCAATCCTGAACGTTTCTGGGCGGAGGCCGCCGAGGCGATCGACTGGTTCAAGCCATGGGATCAGGTTTTTGCAGGCGACGAAGGTGTCTATGGCCGCTGGTTCACCGGCGCGGAATGCAATACCTGCTACAATGCGCTCGACCGCCACGTTGCCAATGGGCGCGGCGATCAGCTGGCGCTGATCTATGAAAGCCCCGTCACCGGCAAGGTACGCAAATTCACCTATAGCGAATTGCTGGAGGAAGTGGAGGCGCTTTCCGCCGTCATGCTCGATAACGGCGTGACAAAGGGTGACCGCATCCTGATCTACATGCCTATGGTGCCCGAAGCTGCCATCGCCATGCTTGCATCGGCGCGCATCGGCGCCGTGCATTCCGTCGTCTTCGGCGGTTTCGCCGCCAACGAACTCGCAACCCGCATCGACGATGCCAAGCCGGTGATGATCATCGCCGGTTCCTGCGGCATCGAGCCGACGCGCGTGGTGCCGTATCAGGACATGCTCGACAAGGCTATTGCGACCGCCCATCACAAGGTCGGCCATTGCATCATCCTGCAGCGCGAACAATATGCGCATGCCCCAGTCGACGGGCGCGATATCGATTACAAAACCGCTGTCGACGCGGCGCGCGGTCGTCACGTGCCCTGCACGCCCGTGGCCGCGACCGATCCTCTTTATGTGCTCTATACGTCCGGCACCACCGGCGAGCCAAAGGGCGTGGTGCGCGACAATGGCGGGCACATGGTGGCGCTGGCCTGGTCGCTCAAACACGTATTCGGCGTGGAGCCGGGACAGGTCTTCTGGGCCGCCTCGGATGTCGGCTGGGTAGTCGGCCACTCCTATATCGTCTATGCGCCGCTGCTGGCCGGAGCCACGACGATCCTGTTCGAAGGCAAGCCCATCGGCACGCCGGATGCGGGCACCTATTGGCGCATCATCGCAGAGCACGGCGTGGAGGTGATGTTTACAGCCCCCACAGCACTGCGCGCCATCAAGAAGGAAGATGCCGACGGACATTACGTCCGCAAATACGATCTGTCGAAGTTCCGCGCATTGTTTCTGGCGGGCGAACGCGCCGATCCGGACACAATCCACTGGGCAGAAAAGCTGATCGGACGCCCGGTGCTCGATCACTGGTGGCAGACCGAAAGCGGCTGGCCCATGGTCGCCAATCCGCTCGGTCTCGGCCTTCTGGAAACGAAATATGGATCGCCAGCGGTCTGCCTTCCGGGCTACGATATCCGCGTGCTGGATGATGAAGGCCATGAGGTCGAACGCGGACAGCTCGGCAATATCCTGATCAAGCTGCCGCTGCCGCCCGGCTGCCTGCCAACGCTGTGGAACGCCGATGAGCGCTTTAAGAAAGCCTATCTCGCGGAGTTCCCCGGCTATTATAAAACCGCCGATGCGGGATATATGGATAGCGACGGCTATCTCTACATCATGAGCCGCACCGACGACATCATCAACGTCGCGGGCCATCGCCTGTCGACGGGCGCGATGGAAGAGGTCCTTTCCGGTCATCCCGATGTCGCGGAATGCGCGGTGCTGGGCATTTCCGATCCCGTAAAGGGGCAAGCGCCTTGCGGTTTCCTGGTGCTGAAATCCCATATCGACCGCGACACGCGCGAGGTCGAAAAGGAATGCGTATCCATGATCCGCGACGCCATCGGTCCGGTTGCAGCCTTCCGGCTGGCCCTGACCGTCAAGCGCCTGCCCAAGACCCGCTCCGGCAAGATCCTGCGCTCGACGATCCAGAAGATCGCCGATGGCGAGCCGTGGAAAATGCCCGCCACCATCGAAGACCCGACGGTTCTCGAAGAAAACAGCACGATCCTGCGCGAACGTCACATCGGCGTGGCCTTCGCCTGAGCTTTTCAGCGGCATCAGACCCAAACTATTGACCGGCGGTTTTCGCCGGTCCACTCTCCGCGCGAAACGGAGAACAGACCATGCAGCTTGAAGGCAAGGTAGCCATCGTCACCGGTGCGGCCCGCGGTATCGGCTATGCCATCGCTAAACGCTTCCTCATGGACGGCGCCAGCGTCGTTCTGTCGGATATCGACAACACGGCCACCTTGCAGGCGGTCAAAGACCTCGAACAATTCGGCGATGTGCGCGTCATGGCGGCGGATGTCGGCGACAAGCTCGATATCCATAATCTGCTGACCTTTACCGTCACCAATCTTGGCGAGATCGATATTCTCGTCAACAATGCCGGTATCGTCCACAAGGCCGATTTTCTCGACCTCAAGGAAGAGGATTTCGACCGCGTCATGCGCGTCAATCTGAAGGGCGCATTTCTGTGCGGTCAGGCTGTCGCCAAGCGCATGGTCGCGCGTGTGGAAGCGGGCGGCGAAGCAGGCACGATCATCAATATGTCGTCCATCAACGCCATTTTCGGACTGCCGGACCAGCTCGCCTATTCCGTCTCCAAGGGCGGGCTCAGCCAGCTGACACGCACCATGGCGGTGGCGCTGGCGAAATGGGGCATCCGCGTCAACGCCATCGGCCCCGGTTCCATCCAGACCGAGATGCTGTCAGCGGTGAATACGGATGCCGAGGCGCGAAAGACGATCCTGTCGCGCACGCCGCTTGGCCGAATCGGAGAACCAGCGGAAATCGCATCCATCGCTTCCTTCCTCGCATCGCGGGAAGCAAGCTATATCACCGGCCAGACGATCTATGCCGATGGCGGTCGCCTGCCGCTCAGCTATATGGCTGAACCGCGTTTTCAATCGTAAACGGTTGCGGTGTGGTTGCAACGACAGCTATATATTAGCGACATAATAGTATCGCTTTGCTCCTGACAGAAAGCTGTCAGGAGGGGTATGCAATAGTGTTTCCCTAAGGATGAGGGAGATGAACTATGGCACTCGCAATCGCACCGCTGATC
>JAEXXS010000391.1 GCA_023451915.1 Pseudomonadota bacterium
TAAGTGGTGATCCCGACTGGATTCGAACCAGTGGCCTACAGATTAGGAATCTGTCGCTCTATCCTACTGAGCTACGGGACCGACCGTTAAAGCATTTCCAGCAAAACTGCGTAGCGGTTTTGCGTAGAATAATACTTCGTAACAAACAGATAGAGCGGTTCCACGATTCCGTATTAACGGAACCGCTCTAGACCATCCGCTTTTGCCAGCGATGCCAGCATGTTCGGATGTTTTCGACACATACTGGGTTTCACGGCGGTAGCCAACCCCGCAAAAAGCGGGGTAGGCGGATTTTCTCAACTTTGGCGTGGCGTCAGGCGGCGAGCGCCGTTTCGGCCACCGCCACAAAATAGCTGACACCATAGGGAATGGCGTCATCGTTGAAATCATAGGCCGGGTGATGCAGGCCCGGCGTATCGCCGTTGCCGATAAAGATATAGGCGCCGGGGCGAGCTTCCAGCATGTAGGAAAAATCTTCCGCCGCCATCATCGGCTCGACATTGCCATTGACCTTTCCTTCGCCAGCAACGCCGGTGGCGATGCGTTCGGCAAATTCCGTCTGTGCATCGTGATTGAAGGTGACCGGATAATTGTTCTTGTAGCGCACGGTGATTTCTGCGCCCGTGGCAGCGGCGATGCCGGCGGCCACTTCACGGATACGGCGTTCAGCAAAAGCGCGGGTTTCCTTTTGCAATGTGCGCACGGTGCCCGACAGCGTCGCCTTTTCCGGGATCACATTGTAGGCTTCGCCCGCGATGAATTTCGTGACTGAAATGACGAGCGAATCCAGCGGATCAGTATTGCGCGAGACAATGCCCTGCAAGGCGATCATCAGCTGCGAACCGGCAAGGATCGGATCGATGGTGCGATGCGGCTGCGCCGCATGTCCGCCGCGTCCGCCGACGAAAAGATCGAATTCGTCGGTTGCGGCCATGATCGGCCCCTTGCACATGGCAAACTGGCCGACCGGCAGGCCCGGCATGTTATGCACGCCGTAGACTTCCGAAATGCCGTAGCGATCCATCACCCCGTCTTCGACCATGGCAAGCCCGCCCGCGCCGCCTTCTTCGGCAGGCTGGAACAGCAACGCGACCGAGCCGCGGAAGTTGCGTGTCTCGCTCAGATATTGCGCAGCGCCCAGCAGCATGGACGTGTGTCCGTCATGGCCGCAGGAATGCGCCTTGCCCGGATTGCGCGACTCCCATTCGACGCCGCTGGTCTCGGTAATCGGCAAAGCGTCCATGTCGGCGCGCAGGCCGATGGCCGGGCCGTCGCCATGGCGGCCCTTGATGATGCCGACGACGCCGGAGCGGCCGACGCCGGTTTCCACATGGTCGCAGCCGAAAGCTTTCAGCTTTTCCGCGACGAAATTTGCAGTGTCATGCACGTCGTAGAGCAGTTCGGGATTCTGGTGAAGCTGGCGACGCCAACCGGCGATTTCCGCCTGCGTTTCTACGGCACGATTAAGCACTGGCATTTCGGAGAGGCTCCCGTATGGGTCAGTATGGGCATGGGTATCAGGTGTGATTTGAAGGAAACAGGATATGACGTTTCGGTGAAATCCGGCAATCCCTGTTTGCCTTTTCCTCGCCACATGGCATAGATAAGAGCAACGCAAATCCTCCTTATATGACCGTATGTGTCGTGTGTCGCCCTGATGGCGATTTGGAACCATTGAATTGAGCCGTGCAAACGGAGACCCGCAGACGTTGCGGGCCATTATTGATTGGAACTGCGCAATGTTGTCGAAGTCGTTGAAAATCCTGGTTGCTGCCGCAGCAATGGCTGGCACGGCGATGGGAGCGGCGCTGGCCAATCCGTCAATCGCCGTCGATGTTGCAACCGGCAAGGTTTACGCCCAAAAGGACGCGTTCCAGCGCTGGTATCCGGCTTCGCTCACCAAGCTGATGACGACCTATGTCACGTTTCGCGCGCTCCAGTCCGGTCGTATGACGCTGGAATCGCCGGTGCCGATGACGGTTCGCGCCGCCAAGGAACCGCCGAGCAAGATGGGCTATAAGCCCGGCTCCGTGATGACGCTCGATACCGCGCTGAAGATCATGCTCGTCAAATCGGCCAATGACGTTGCCGTCGCTGTCGGAGAGGCAGTCGGCGGCAGCGAGGCTGGCTTCGTACAGCTCATGAATGCGGAGGCGCAGCGCCTTGGCATGGTCGGCTCGCATTTCGCCAATCCGAACGGTCTGCACGATCCGAACAATTATACCACCGCGCGCGATCTGGCGGTTCTCGCCGTGCAGCTTCGCCGTGAATTTCCGCAATATGCGCATTATTTCGCGACTGAGGCTATCGATCCGGGCGCAGGCAAGAAAGTTCAGGCCAATTACAACATCTTGCTTGGCCGTTATGACGGCGCTGATGGCATGAAGACCGGTTTCGTCTGTGCGTCGGGCTTCAATCTGGCCGGTTCCGCAACGCGCAACGGTCGCACAGTGCTTGCCATCGTGCTTGGCGCGGATCGTCAGGAAACGCGTGCGGTGCAAGCGGCGCAGCTGATGACCGATGCCTTCCGGGATAACACGTCCGGCGGTGCAACGCTGGCCACGCTGCGGCCAACCGCAGGCGGCAATCTCAATGAGGCTGTCGATATGCGCAAGGCGATTTGCAGCCAGCAGGCCATGGCCGACCGTTGGGACGGTCGCGATGTCGAAGGCAAGCTGAAGATCAACTCGCCCTATATTCACGCCATGGATCACGATCCGGTCGCCGTGCAGGTTGGACTTGTTTCCGAGCCGGGCCCGGTCACCAAGGCAAGCCAGCTCCACATCTCGCAGGTGCCCGTGCCGATGCCGCGCCCGCAGCGCGCGGTCGGCGTGAAGACCACCGCGATCAACTGATCCGCCACGAATTAGGTTGATGGGTCAGCCCCAGAGCATTTCCAGCAAAAGTGCGTAGCGGTTTTGCGTCGGATAATGCGTAAAAACAAATAGATAGAGCGGTTCTACGATTCCGTTTTAACCGGACCCGCTCTAACGTGTCGCGCCCTCAAAGTGTGAAGTGTTTATCATGCCAAATCCTATTCCCGTCTCCGTGCTGACCGGCTTTCTGGGCTCCGGCAAGACGACGCTGCTCAACCGGCTTCTGAAGGATCCGGCCTTGAGCGATACCGCCGTCATCATCAATGAATTCGGCGAAGTGGGCATTGATCACCTGCTGGTCGAGCAGGCGAGCGAAGGCGTTATCGAGCTTTCCGACGGTTGCCTCTGCTGTACGGTGCGCGGTGAACTGGTGGACACGCTGGCCGATCTGATCGACCGCTTGCAGACCGGGCGCATCAGGGCGCTGAAGCGGGTCATCATCGAAACCACCGGCCTTGCCGACCCGGCCCCGGTGCTGCATTCGATCATGGGGCATCCGGTGCTGATGCAGGCTTTCCGCCTCGACGGCGTGCTCACGACCGTTGACGCGGTGAATGGCATGGCGACGCTCGACAATCATGAGGAAGCGGTCAAGCAGGCGGCGATGGCCGACCGTATCATCCTGACCAAGTCGGATTTGCCGGAAGCGCAAGCGGGCCTGCAAGCGCTGAGAGCACGGTTGCGGGCGCTCAATCCGGGTGCGGAAATTCTGACCGCAGGCGATGAGCGCACCGGCTTTGCGGCTTTGTTCGAATGCGGATTATACAATCCCGAGAGCAAAACGGCGGATGTGCAGCGCTGGCTCAAGGCCGAAGCCTATGAGCATGATGACCATCATGATCACGATCATGGGCATCATCATGGTCACGGGCACGACCATGACCATGTTTGCGGCCCGGATTGCGGCCATGATCATCATCATGCGCATCATCACCATCATGACGATGCCATCCGCTCGTTTTCACTGCGGCACGATGCGCCTATTCCGCTTTCGACCTTCGATATGTTTCTCGATCTGTTGCGTTCCACCCATGGCGAGAAGCTGCTGCGCGTCAAGGGTATCGTCCAGATCGCCGAAGACCCGGAGCGTCCGGTGGTGATCCACGGCGTGCAGAAGATTTTCCATCCGCCAGCGCGCCTGCCGGAATGGCCGCAGGGCGAAAAGCAGACGCTTCTTGTGATGATCGTGAAGGACCTGCCGGAAAGCTATGTGCGGGAATTGTTCGATGCGTTTCTGGAACGTCCAAGCCTTGATAGGCCGGATCGCGCCGCGCTGATGGAAAATCCGCTGGCAATACCGGGCTTTTCACCCAAACATTGAGTTTTATTTTTTCCGGATCAGGAAACGCTGCACGGTTTCAAAGCGCTCATGTTCAATGAGCGCATGGCCTTCCTGCGCGCAGAAATGCGGCAGGTCGATACCGGAAAGCGGATCGGTCGCCTCCACCCAGAGCTCTGCGCCGCTTGGCATTTTTTCCAGACGATGACGGGTTTTTAAAACCGGAAGGGGGCATTTCAGCCCCCTCAAGTCGTAAACGGGAATTTGCGCCTCTGCAGAGGTCAGTTGCCGACGATCTTCCACCAAGGTTTTTTCGCTTCCGGTGCAGCCACAGGTGCGGGCTGATCGATATTCTGGGCAACCGTGCTGCCGGTCGTGACCGGCGAAACGTCGGCAGACATTACAGCGTTCTGGGCAGGGTTCTGCTGCGGCGTCGGTACAGAAGCCGTCACAGGAGCAGATACTGGGGCCGCAGCTGGTGCTGCAACCGGACCCGTTGCGGCAATTGCGGTCGCCGGCTGAGCAAGCGCGGGCGTTACAGGACGGATATCCGGCGCGCCGGCCTTTTCAGCCGAGGACGGCGTGAGCGAAGGTGGTTCACGCGTTACCTTTTCGCCGCGGGCGCGGGCAGCGCTCCAGGCCGAAACGAGCTTGGCTTCGGTCAGGCCCTGGATCGAAGGCGCAGGCGCCTTCTGCGAAGCGCTGAAGGCGCTCTGGAAAGTCTTTTCATAAGAGGCGTAGGCTGTCGACATCGCGTCGGTGTTGGCCGATGGCGGGCAGGCATCCGTTGCCGAAAGAGGCTTACCGTCTGGCGAGGCGACATTGAACACGTAGCGCTTCTCGCAAACATCGACCTTTGGCGGAACCTTGGTCACTTCGAAGGCGTCATAGCCCTGCTTCAGCATCTTCCAGAAGCCGTAATTCGGGTCGCTCTTGTAGCGCGCCATATTGGCGTTCGTCATGCGGAACGGGAAGGCCTGAATCTGGAAGTCGCGCTGGCCGCCCTTGAAGGCGTCGCGTCCGAAAGCGTAGATTTCAGAGACGCTCTCATCGGTCATCGAATAGCAGCCCGACGAGGAGCATGCGCCATGCACCATCAGGTTCTGGCCCGTGCGCCCATTGGCGCGGTCATAGGCGTTGGGGAAACCGATGTTGAAGGCGAGATAATAATTGGATTTCGGGTTCATCTGCGTCGGGTGGACGGTATAGAAACCCTCCGGCGCCTGACGGTCGCCCTCGATATATTTCGGTCCGAGCTTGCCAGACCATTTGCAGATTTCATAAGAGGCAATCTGGTCGTATTTACCGTTATTCTTCTGCTTCCAAACTTCGAGAACGCCTTCTTCCTTGAAGATTCTGACCAGAATCGGCGAGGTACGGGTCATCCCCTTCGCCTTCATCTTGGTGACGATCTTCGCGGGAAGCGGCTTTTCAGCGCGCAAGCTCAGGTCGGATACGGACGAGCCCTGACACCCCGCAAGAAGTGCGGTTGCCATGACGGTGCCAAGTATTGCGGTTCTGATCTTCATATCGCATCGAGTTTGTTAGAACGGGGCAAGAGACGATTTCCTGCAGGGTGATTTTGACAACCAAACCTTACGGTATCGTTTACAAATCCTTGCCTGGATAGCTAAAAATTAACGCGACGGCAATATGGCGGAAATGACGTGAAGATGCAAATCCGGGATGTGAAGAAGATCCCGGATCAAAAATGCCAAAACTGACAGGGCTTATTAGAGATTACGGCCGATCTGAAGGAATTTCTGGCGGCGTTCCTGCTTCAGCGTCTCGCCGTCGATATCCTTCATCGAGCGTAACGATGCCGTGATCATGTCGCCCGCAGCATCGATAACGGCTTCCTTGCCGCGATGCGCGCCGCCGAGCGGCTCAGGAATGATGCCGTCAATGACCTTGAGATCGAACAGATCCTGCGCGGTGATGCGCATATTGGAGGCAGCATCCTTGGCGCGGGTGGAATCGTGCCACAGGATCGAGGCCGCACCTTCCGGCGAGATGACCGAATAGATCGAATGTTCGAGCATATAGACGCGGTTGGCGACGGCAATCGCGATCGCGCCGCCCGAACCGCCTTCACCGATGATGATCGAGACCACCGGCACGCGCAGGCGCAAACATTCGGCGGTGGAACGCGCAATCGCTTCCGCCTGACCGCGTTCTTCCGCGCTGACGCCCGGATAGGCGCCTGCCGTATCCACCAGCGTGATCAGCGGCAGCTGGAAACGGTCGGCCATTTCCATGATACGGACGGCCTTGCGATAGCCTTCCGGACGGGCCGAGCCGAAATTGTGCTTGAGGCGCGTCTTGGTGTCGGAACCCTTTTCCTGACCGAGAATGGCAACCGGCTGGCCGTTGAAACGGGCAAAGCCTGCCTGGATCGCCTCATCATTGGCGAACTGGCGATCACCGGCGAGCGGCGTGAATTCCGTAAAGAGACGGTCGATATATTCCAGACAGTGCGGGCGGTCCGGGTGACGGGCGATCTGCGCCTTCTGCCACGGGGTGAGCTTGCGATAGATATCTTTCAGCGCATCGGCCGAACGCTTCTCGAGGCGGCGAATCTCGTCGCTCATCTCAACGCTGCCTTGTTCCTGCGCGAGCTTCTTCAGCTCAAGAATCTGGCCTTCGAGAT
>JAEXXS010000394.1 GCA_023451915.1 Pseudomonadota bacterium
GTGGTCGTGCCAAAGAAATTGAGGCCCGCTTTGCGCAGCCGACTGGCAAGCTCGGAATCCATCTGCGGCGAAGCATTTTCAAAGGCGCGCGAGCCAAGCCGGATCGGCAGACCGGCGCAGGGGCCGCCCAGATCCTTGAACAGCGACGGAACGCCTGCAAACGGTGCCTTGTCCGCGCTCGCATCAAAGGCTGCGGCGTTAGCGCGGCCCAGTTCAGGATCGAGATATGCAATGGCGCCCAGAGGGCGCCATTTTTCTGCGGCTTCAAGGGCGGCGTCCATAGCCTCTCGCGCACTTAAAACGCCTCCGGCAATCGCTTGCGCGAGTGCTGTTGCGTCCTGATGCTTGCTATCCAATGCCACTTTCCGCCGCCCTGATCTGCTGCTGTCTTACTTCGGTTCAGCCGCGTTCGGCTTGTACTCGTATTTGCCGGCCTTGATCTCAGCGCGGCGCGCTTCCATCTTGGCTTCAGCTTCTGCCGGTGCGACACCCTTGACGTAGACGATGTCGTTGCCGCCTTCCTTCATCAGGCTGAATGGCGTGTAGTCCTTGCCGGTCGGCTGAGCGGCCTTCACATCTGCAATCGCTGCATTAAGGATCGGGCGGAAGTACCACATTGCATTGGCAAAAACCGTATCCGGGTAACGCGGCGTATAGTCGATCAGCGAACCGATTGCCTTGATGCCGCGTTCCTTGGCGGCGTCGGCGGTGCCGATGCGTTCGCCGAACAGAATGTCTGCGCCGGAATCGATCTGGGCAAGACCCGCTTCACGCGCCTTCGGCGGATCGAAGAAGGTGCCGATGAAGGATGCAATGAATTTCGCATCCGGGCGGGTTTCCTTCACGCCATCCTGGAAAGCGTTCATCAGCATGTTGACTTCCGGGATCGGCACAGCACCGACGGAGCCGAACGTGCCCGATTTGCTCATCGCGCCAGCCAGCATGCCTGCAAGATAGGCTGCCTCAAAATTCCAGGTGCCGAACACGCCGAAATTATCGCCCTGCGGCTTGCCGGAGGAACCCATGATGAAGGTGGTCTGCGGATAATCGCCAGCAACCTGACGCGCTTCGCGTTCGACGGCATAGGACTCACCGACAATGAGCTTGATGCCCTGTTCGGCATATTCGCGCATGGCCCGGGGATAGTCGCTCGCCGAAACTCCCTCGGAGAAGACATATTCGATGACGCCTTCGTCATTGGCCTGCTTCAGCGCTTCGTGCAGGCGGGAGTTCCAGGCATTTTCAACCGGCGAGGCGTGAATGCCTGCAACCTTCAGCTTTTCGTCGGCTGCGAAAACACGGGTGGAAATCGCAGTTGCGCCCAGCGCCGCAGACATCGCAAGAATGTCGCGGCGGGTAAAATTCGATAATCTGGCCATTTGGACCCCTCTTTAAGGTGGTGTTTGTGCGTGCTTTCCATGCGCGACGGATTGCGTTGCCCCTTCTGAGGAACATAAGCAATGTCTCGTATTTCCGACTAATCTGCCTTTAATTCAAGCGCTTTTATCGCTCGCTCGAAAAACAGGCACCCGTTTGTTGCTGCGTCGTGTTTGTTCAGCCGATCGGTGCGTAATCGGCGCCATCGACCGAAGACGGACGGCCTTCGAGATTGAGCGCGCTGACACGCTGCGGCGTTTCCGCAATGATCTTGCCGCGCTTTACGACCGTCAGGCGGTTGGCCTTGAGGCGAAGCGCTTCCAGCGGGTCACGCGCCTGCAATATGACGAAGTCTGCATTGCAGCCCTTTTCAAGACCATAGCCTTCCAGTCCAAGCGCCTTAGCCGAATTGACGGTCAGCGCGTTGAAGACCTGGCGTTTGCCTTCGATGGATGTCATCTGCGCGACATGGACCGCCATATGTCCCACTTCCAGCATGTCGCCGGAGCCCATCGAGTACCATGGGTCCATAACGCAATCATGACCGAAGGCGACATTGACGCCCGCAGCCATCAGTTCCGGCACGCGGGTCATGCCGCGACGCTTCGGATAGGTGTCGGCGCGTCCCTGCAATGTGATGTTGATGAGCGGGTTCGGAATGGCGTTCATCTGCGCTTCCGCGATCAGCGGAATAAGCTTGGAAACGTAATAGTTGTCCATGGAATGCATGGAGGTCAGATGCGAACCGGAGACGCGGCCCTGAAGGCCGAAACGAACGGTTTGCGCGGCCAGGGTTTCCACATGACGCGACATGGGATCGTCGGTTTCATCGCAGTGAATATCGACCGGCAGGCCGCGCTCGGCGGCAATGCGGCAGAGTTCTTCCAGCGATGCGGCGCCATCGGCCATGGTGCGTTCGAAATGTGGAATACCGCCGACAATATCGAGGCCCATATCGAGCGAGCGGTTGACGAGATCGACCGCGCCCGGCGAACGATAATAGCCGTCCTGCGGGAAGGCGACGAGTTGCAGGTCGATATAAGGCTTTACCTTCTCGCGCACCTCGATCATCGCTTCCGCAGTCAGAAGACGCGGATCACTGACATCGACATGGCTGCGAATGGCCAAGAGGCCCTGGCTGACGGCCAGATCGCAATAGCGCAAGGCGCGCTCGACCATGGCTTCAACGGTCAGCATGGGCTTCAGCTCGCCCCAGAGCGCAATCCCTTCCAGAAGCGTGCCGGAACGGTTGAGGCGCGGCAGACCGAGCGACAGGGTTGCATCCATGTGGAAATGCGGATCGACGAAAGGCGGCGTCACGAGGCGGTTGGACGCGTCGATTTCCCTGGCGGCCTGATGCTCGCCCTTCGATGGCACGATATCGGCAATCTTGCCATCCTTGACCAGAATATCCTGCTTCTCGCGACCATCAGGGAGATTAGCGTTTCTCACAATCAAATCGAACATCGGCAGGCCTCTTAGTCATTGCGGGAAGATCAAGGCTGTCAAAAAACAGCGCATTTCTAAAATGCCTTATACCCTCCGCGCCGTGGGCGCAATGGTGGGCAATGCGTAAGGGGTCGTCATCCGCACAGGAACATGATAGGCCGCAAAATCATAGTTGCAGGATTGCCATGTTCACGATCAGTCGCATCGAAAACTATAGTCAGGAAATCAAGAAAAGTCGGTTTCTGGCAATTGCCGCGCCTGTTGCGAGCGAGCAGGCGGCGAAGGATTTCCTGAGCGAACATTCGGACCTTGCCGCCAACCACAATTGCTGGGCATGGCGCATGGGGCAGAACTATCGGTTTAGCGATGACGGCGAGCCGAGCGGTACGGCAGGCAAGCCGATCCTGCAAGCGATTGACGGCCAGCAGCTCGATAATATCGCGGTGGTGGTGATCCGCTGGTTCGGCGGCATTCTGCTTGGCAGCGGCGGCTTGATGCGCGCCTATGGCGGCACAGCGGCGACCTGCCTTCGACAGGCGGAGAAGACCGAAGTGATCCCGATGATCGGCTTTGCCTTCGCTTGCGATTTTTCCGACCACGCGCTTTTGAAAGCACGGCTGACCGCTGTGGATCATGTGGCGATTGCGCAGGAGAATTTCACGGCCAACGGCGTGGAAATAACGGGTGCAATGCCGATCGCCGCGCAGGATGACCTGTCGCGGCTCGTGACGGATCTGACGCGCGGCAAATCCGTCATCAAATTCGACGATTAAAAGCAAAATGGCCGATCACAGGATCGGCCATTTTGTTGTCGTTAAAGCAATCCGCTCTTGGACGAATATTGCTGGCGCTTGTTCTCATACATCAGAAGATCGGCGCGTTTGGCGACGGCTTCGAGCGTTTCTCCCGGCGTGGTGGTTGCCGTGCCGATGGACAGGTTAAGCTGCAGCTGCGAATAGTACTGGTTGTTGATCTCGACCAGCCGCTTGATGTCTTCCACCATGGCTTCCGCGCCGCGCTCATCCACATAAGGCAGCACGATTGCAAATTCGTCGCCGCCGATACGCGCGGCGTGGCCGGGCAGTTTGACGGCTTCGTTCAGCACTTCGCCAATGCGGCGCAGCAATCCGTCACCAGAAGCATGCCCCCACAGATCGTTGGCGGACTTCAGGCCGTTCAGATCGATGATGATGATGGAAACGGGGAGATGCCCCTTGCGCTCCAGCCGGTTGAGTTCATCCACGTAAAAGGCGCGGTTGTGCAGCTTGGTCAGCACGTCGTGCTTGCCGAGATACTCCAAATAGGCTTCTGCCTTCTTGCGCGCGGTGATGTCTGTTAGCGCAACCTGCACCAGCGACCAGTCGTTTTCGTGGCCGGGCAGGACCGAGAACTGCAACAGAACATGGCGTTCGGTGCCATCGAGCGCATAGTTGATCACCTCACGACGCTGGAACAGGATGCCGTTCCACAGGTCGATCAGCTGTTCGCGGAAATGCGCCTCCATTTCTCCACGGAGAATCTGCGGCAGCGATTGCAGCAATGTCTGCTTGTCGGGCGCGAGGAAGAGCTCAAGCGTCTCGTTGTTGATTTCCAGCACGCGGATTTCGCTCATGCACTGGCGCACGAATTCCGGATGCACATCGGTGAACACGCGGAAATCGACAATGCCGCGCTGGCGCACATCGTCCATCAATTCCTTGATGCGGCTGAAATCCTCAACCCAGAGCGATACCGGCGAATGCTCGAACAGGCCTTGCGCATGGCGCTTGTGGCGGTCCTGCTCGCGCATTGCGTTTTCGCGCGCGGTCACGTCTTCAATCGACAGCAGGACACGGTCCCAGCTTTGTTCGTGACCGGGCAGGATACGGCCCTTCAGCTGGATATCGATGCGTCGACCTTCCAGCGAATAGTTGATCGTGTTGCTGTAGAACGTGTCGGAGCCGTTCCAGAGCTGCACCATCTCGTCAATATGCGGTTCCAGCATATCGTCGCGAAATACGCGCTCCAGATTGGTGACGAGGTGATTGATATCCTTGGCCTCGAACAGCGAAAGCGTCTTGCGATTGACCGCGAGAACCCGGATGTTGCTCGTGCAAATGCGAAGACGGCTGGTGTCTTCCATCAAAAAAGTCTTGAGGTCAGTGATGCCTTCCGACCGCCATGTATCGAACTGCTTGCGAAGACCGCTATAGTCTTCAAGCCAAAGAGAAATAGGAGCCAGATCGAAGATGCTGGCTTTGTCGTTCACGGCCGTCTCGATGTTCATTAGGTTCCCGCTTTTAACGCCACCCTATTGCGAGGCGGCAATAAAATATCAGGGGCGCCTTATATTATGAAAGAGTTAAAGAGGCCAGCGGCTTTGAAGTCACAGCGGCGCAATATTTATAACACTGAACGAGAAATGCTGTTTCTTTGTGAAGGCTGACCATGTTGCCTTTAGCTATCTGCGCGAAAGACATTGGCTTTGTGGGCGGCGCTTATTGAAATTCGCTATGGCCATCACCATTCTGGCTTTTGCACGTTATTTTGCGCCAAATGTGGTTCATTTGTCTGTGAAAGAAGCAAAATTTTTGAGGTGTCTGGTTTGAAAATCCGGAAGCGGTTGCATGAAACGAATTGAGTTGATGATTGAGAGCATCATTCTGGCTTCGCGCTGGCTGTTGGTGGTTTTTTATCTGGGTCTGGCCATTGCCTTGGCCATTTATGCCGTATCTTTCGCGGGTAAGCTTTTCGACTTCGCCAGCAAGGCCACGTCGCTGAACGACACCGATACGATTTTGAAAATACTGGGGCTGATCGATGCGGCGCTGATAGCCAGCCTCGTGGTGATGGTGATCATTTCCGGCTATGAAAATTTCGTCAGCCGTTTCGATCAGGCTGGCGACGAGGTGCATTGGCTCGGCACGATTGATGCCGGTTCGCTCAAAATTAAGGTCGCATCGACGATTGTGGCCATCTCGTCGATCCATCTGTTGCAGATATTCCTGAACGCCACGACCTATACGTCGAACCAGCTTATGTGGTTTACGATCATCCATCTGGCCTTCGTCGTGTCGGCGCTGTTCCTTGCCTATATCGACAAGCTCACAGCCAAGGATAAGAACAAGGGAAAGGCCAAGATCGAACCCAATATCTGATCGGCTTGTGAACCCGCGCCAAAAGGCGCGGGCCGGGCCGGAAGCCGTTCAGCTTCAGGCCTGGGACTTCATCGCCTTGACGACATGCACGATGCCGACAATGACGATCCCGATCAGAATGGCGAGTACGGCCTGCAAAAAAGACGTCGCGATCCATTCGAGGGCACCGGCAAAGCTGCTGCCCTCGGTCGGCAGATGGGCGACGATATTATGGATGAATTCTTCGACGCCATGAATCCCGATCGATGCCAGTCCATGCACGATGATGCTGCCGCCGACCCATAGCATGGCGACAGTGCCGACAGTGCTCAGAACCTTGAGCACGACCGGCATGCCCGCAACCAGCCCTTTGCCAAGACGCTTGCCGAAACCGGTATGGGCATTGCGGGCAAGCGCAACACCCATGTCGTCAATCTTGACGATGAAGCCGACCACGCCATAGACGGCAAAGGTGATAAGGACGGCGACACAGGCGAGGATCGCCGCCTGTGTATAGATATTCGAAGGCGGCAGACCGGCAAGCGTGAGCGCCATGATCTCCGCTGACAGGATGAAGTCCGTCCTGATGGCTCCGCTCACGGTTGTCGCTTCAATTTCCTTCGGTGTAGAGGCCTTGGTTTCTGCATGGTCTTCATCCTTATGCGGCACGAAAAATTCGACCAGCTTTTCCGTGCCCTCAAATGCGAGATAGGCGCCGCCGATCATCAAAAGCGGCATGATAAGTCCGGGTGCGAAATAGCTGAGGATCAGCGCCAGTGGCAGTAGAAAAATCAGCTTGTTGCGCAGCGAGCCCTTGGTGATTTTCCAGATAACCGGCAATTCCCGTTCCGGCTTCAGCCCGACCACATATTTCGGCGTTACCGCCGTATCATCGATCACAATCCCTGCGGCCTTGGCGCTGGCCTTTGCGGTCTGCCCCGCTACATCATCCAAGGAGGCCGCCGCCATTTTTGCGATTGCTGCCACGTCGTCGAGAAGTGCGAACAAGCCGGACGCCATTGGAGGCCTTTCTTTATCGTTGCGGTAGCGATCACCTAAACTTGTAAGGCGTCCGCGTCCAGCACCGATTAACAGGGATAGCTAATTGTAATCAATCTGGAAACAATCTGTGTATGATTGTCAATATATCCAGATGCATTTCGATCATTATATCTTGCTGCAACACAACAGGAGAGATCGCCATGCTTAATCAGATCAAAGGCCTCCACCACGTTACGTCTCTGGCAGCAGATGCCGGTTCGAACAACAAATTCTTCACGGATGTGCTGGGATTGCGCCGCGTCAAGAAGACCGTCAACTTCGATGATCCGAGTGTCTATCACCTTTATTACGGCGATGAAGTTGGCACACCTGGCACCGTGATGACCTATTTCCCGTTTCCCGGTATCCAGCGCGGTCGCGATGGAACGGGCGA
This sequence comes from Pseudomonadota bacterium, assembly GCA_023451915.1. The sequence continues at coordinate 7,378 of JAEXXS010000394.1, forward strand.
GGTGGGCACGACGGTGTTCGCTGTACCGCAAGGTTCGCTTGGCTTCTGGAAGGATCGCTTCGCGCAATCAGCCGTCAAGGTCGACTCTGAAGATGAAGCTTTTGGCGAAAAGCGCGTCTTCTTCCGCGGCTCCGATGGCGACAGTTTCGCTCTGGTGGAAGTGAAGGACGATCCGCGCGAGCCTTGGACGCATGAAGGCATCGATGCCGACCACGCCATTCGCGGCTTTCATTCGGTCTCGATGCGTCTGCGGGACGAGGGTGCGACCTCTGAACTGCTCAACTATATGGGTTATCAGAAGCTGGATGCGAAGGATGGTATTACCCGCCTCATCATGCCGGAGGGCAACGGGGCGGGTGTGATCGATCTCCAGACCTTGCCTTCTGTCGGACGCAGCCAACAGGGAGCCGGTTCGGTTCATCACGTCGCCTTTGCGGTCGAAAACCGCGAAAAGCAGCTCGAAGTCCGCAAGGCGTTGATGGATACCGGCTATAATGTAACGCCGGTGATCGACCGCGATTATTTCTGGGCGATCTATTTCCGGACACCGGGCGGCGTCTTGTTTGAAGTCGCAACCAACGAACCCGGCTTTGATCGCGACGAAGATACCGCGCATCTGGGCGAAGCTCTGAAGCTGCCGTCGCAGCATCAGCATCTTCGTGCTTATCTCGAAGAACATCTCGACAAGATTTAAGCACGCTTGAGGAGACCAATCATGACCAATCAGACCTACGTGCACCGGCTGAAGGCCGGTGCGGTCGGCGCGCCGCTGTTCATTGTCTTTCACGGCACGGGCGGCGATGAGAACCAGTTCTTCGGTCTGGCTGAACAGCTTTTGCCGGAAGCGACTATCGTTTCTCCGCGTGGCGACGTATCGGAATTTGGTGCGGCCCGCTTCTTCCGCAGAACGGGCGAGGGCGTCTATGACATGCCAGACCTTGCGCGCGCTACGGAGAAGATGGCCGAATTCATCGCCGCTCTGGTTGAAGAATATAAACCATCGGAAGTGATCGCGTTGGGCTACTCCAACGGGGCCAATATCATGGCCAATCTGCTGATCGAGAAGGGCAGGATTTTCGACAAAGCCGTGCTTCTGCACCCGCTGATCCCGTTCAAACCAGCGGATAATCCGGGGTTGGAAGGCACGAAAATTCTGATCACGGCTGGCCGTATGGACCCTATCTGCCCGCCGAATTTCACGGAGGCGCTGGCGCACTATTTTGAAGCCCAAAAGGCCGACGTCAATCTCGTCTGGCATCCGGGCGGTCATGAACTGCGCCAGACGGAACTCGCCGCCGTTCAGGAATTCCTCGGCTGATA
>JAEXXS010000411.1 GCA_023451915.1 Pseudomonadota bacterium
AACGGTCGAAATGACCCGACCAGAGCAGGATTTCATCGCCGCCATTGCCGATGCTCTGAAAGCTCGTACCCGGTCGTTCCTGACGGTGAACCTTGTTAGTGGCTCCCAGAAACAACGCCTCGCAACCCGCCCGCTGATAGGCGCGAAACAGGTCATGGGCGAAGATTTCCGTCCCGCCGGGATGAAGCGATGGGTGATTATGGGCAGCGACAAGCACGCGTTGGGCCATCAGGCAGCGCCTCCACGTGTCGCAATGAACAGATCCTGATAATGGTCGGATGCGATCCCGCGCCAGTGGCCGAAGGATTTCAGTTCCAGTGTCAGACCGACGCCTGCCAGCGCGCGATCCAGAAAGCCGTTCTCGAAGCCGACGGCGGCGAGCGGCGGTAGCTCCGGCACATACCAGCACGGACCTGCACCGCTGCGTTCGAAACTGAGACGCGGATCGCGTTTGCCATGGCGATCGCGCGCGGCGATGTCATCGACGACAAAAGCTGTCATGAACAGTTTGCCGCCCGGCGCGAGTAGCCGAGAAATTTCCCGCAGATAGACTTTGACTTCGTCAGCGGCAAGATGGGTTACCACCGACGTCATGATGACAAAGTCGAAGCTCTTATCCGGAAAGGGCAGAACGAGATGCAGCCCGTCCACCGCTCCACGTGGATTATAGAGCGCATGGGCAATATCGATATGCTGAAACTGGAAGTTGGGATAAAGCGCGCTGATGTGCTGGCGGCACCAGTTCGTGCCACCTGCCACCGGGTCGATGCCCGCATACCGTCCCTTGGCCGGGTCGAGATATTGCGTCAGCGGCACGGCCATGCGTCCGATGCCTGATCCGATATCGAGAACGCGCGCATCGGGCTTAAGGCCGCCCTTGCGGATGAAATGGCCGAGAAACTCTGCACCAACAGCCCGAAAATCACCATCGCCCACAAACACGCTGTTGGGATCGGGCGAAGGCAGGAACCGGTTCTTCAAGACGGCGCGTGTCAGCCAGCTGATTTGTTCCTCGGAAATTGGAAGTTGGGTTTCAGGCTGTTTCAGCGCTACCACGTCGGTCAAGCGACGCTCCTTTCATATTTGGCGACGATCACATTGGATGGCGCGGTCTGCGCGTCATCCTCAGGCGGAGCCATCAGGTCGGTGATGTCTTCGTCCCAGCGCTGGGTGTGCAGCCAGGAATTATATTGGCTGGCAAGACCGCGCATATAATCGGCGCTGCGGCGGATCGAGCGGCGCTCGAAATGGTAGAGCGCTACCGCAGGGTCGTAATAAACCTGAAAGCCAAGCTGGCGGATTTTCAGGCAAAGATCGCTGTCTTCATAGTCACCGATCACATAATCTTCAGTATATCCGCCCACGAGATCGAAGATATCCTTGCGGGTTATAAGGCAAGCGCCAGTAACGCCGGGAACATCACGCCCAACAAGGGCGGGCGCATAGCTGCCGGGCATGCCCTTGTAGTAATGATGGTTGAGCCAGACGCCATGGCGGTCACGGGCGAAATAGAGGCCCGCATGCTGGAGCGAGCCGTCCTCGAACAGCAGGCGGGGGCCGATAGCACCGAGCCGCTTGTTGTCGAAGAGCGGTTGCAGCAATTCTTGCAGCCAGCCGTGCTTTTCCGGCACGACGTCGGAATTCAGCATCACAATGGCCGTACCTGTTGCAACGCTCGCACCCGCATTGCAGGCACGGGCATAACCGCCATTGCGGTTCATGATGACAAGGCGAAACGGCAGGTCGTGCAATATATGCAGGCCGCCCAGCATATGTTCGGTGTCGTCGTGAATTTCCGGCGAATCGAGAACGAAAATCAGTTCTGCATGGGCGACGATCCAGGGATCGGTGGCGAGTGCGGAAAACTGAAAGCGCAGAAAATCAAGATTGCGATAAAGCGGGATGACAATCGACGCGACCGGATTGGCGGGTATGGAGCCGAAATCCTTGGTCTCTGAAATGCGCACGGTCGCGCCCAGTTTCTTTTCCACTTCCGTCAAAGCCGGAGCGAGAATGGTTTCGAACACTTTCGGACGGGCGTGCTGCGGCGGCACGGCGCGCAAGATGCGCTTGCGCTGTTCAGCCGGTTCGAATGGCTGCGGGGCAGGGACCAAAGGCGCGGTTGCGCCAGATGTAAACCGCATCTGGAACCGTGGTTGCATAAGCGGACCAAGGTTCTTGGCCGCAGGCAGCCACGCGACAAACCCCGTCACATCGGCCTGCGGGGCATCTTCGCGTTTGGCGATCTTGCCCGGGAAATTGTGAAAATGGGCTTTCAGCGAAATAGCGCTGCCATTGGCAGGCAGATATTCGATATCGCCCAGCATGGCGGAGGGATCGTGATACCACCCGCCAACGATCAGTCCATTATCCAGAGCAAGCGCAAGGTCGATTTCCGCCGCCGGATTATGGCTTGCGGATTGTGTGATCTGGCGCACAGGAAGAGGCGACCGGCTTTGCAGGTCGATGGCTACAGCCGGGCCGCTTGAACCGAGCTTGGCGAGCTGGCTGACCAGAAATTCACGCAGATCGGCATTGCCTTGCCATTTCGACCACCATTTGCCGAAATCCATCGATTCTGACGAAGCATCGGAGAGCTTGCGGATCGCAACGCCCTTCTGGCCGGTCAGGACGAACAGAAACGATGCGGGGAGGTCTTGCGGAGATTCGACCAGAAGATGAAAAGGCTGCCATGCCTTATGCGGTTGCTGGCCTGCCGTGAAACGCGGCGGGATAACAATGACGCTGCCATTGCTGACACCATAGATGGCTGAAATTTCACCCAGCATCGGATCGATAGCGGTTTCCAGCAGATGATGCCCGGCAACCGGTTGGCCGCAGTTCTGGATTTCGCGCGGTTCCGGCGTCAGCGCCAGCATGATGTCGCGAACAAGCGCTGCAAATGTCTGATTGCGCGACAGGCGAAACGCGCTGCGCCATGTGGTCA
>JAEXXS010000367.1 GCA_023451915.1 Pseudomonadota bacterium
GGAAAAGAAAAACCAGCAAGTGGTACGCCCAAGGGGAATCGAACCCCTGTCTGCGCCGTGAAAGGGCGCTGTCCTAACCGCTAGACGATGGGCGCCTGTTGCTGGTGTGAGTGGGCTTATATTCAGGAAGGTACTGACTCGCAAGCCCCTAAAATCAGTTTTCTGAAAAAAGTCGCATAAGCGCCTGTTTAGTGGCGGGGTGCCTGTGGATTTCCCGGCTATGATCTTGAAATAAATGGCAAAAAGAAAGGCTGGCTCCAACGGGGCCAGCCTGGTCATCACTGAGAATCGTGCCGTAGATCGTCAGATCAGCCTTTGCATTTCCAGTTCCAGTCGCGTTCCGGCCCAATATCCACATGGATTGATGTCGTGTGGCAATAGGTGCCAACACCACCGCGTCCTGGCATGGAGCGGGCGAAGCGAGCCATTTCCCACTTGGAAACGCCATCGATCTGAATATCGGCTGCGGCGCAGATCATATGCAGCGATTTGCGAGCGCCATTGACCTTGCGGTTATAGGACGGGCTTCGATAGCCCGACGTTACCATGACCGGGCGTCGGAAATGCCGCTCCATGGTTTTCAGCATGGAAACGAGCTGCGGCTTGAGGCAGGCCACATCGACAGTCTGGCGCTGCACCTTCAGGCCGTTCGGCGCGAGACGGGCGAGGCCGGGGGCGGAAGCAAGCGTGACATTAGGCGAATCGTCATATTCGTTCGCGTCGATGTCGGTGTCGTCATAAAGGCTGTTGCGATGCTTGATTTCGATGCCGCCATTGGCGCGCACACCCGGCAATGTGTAATTATATTCATGCTTCACGGCAGGCGAGACCGGCTTCGCCATCGCCAGCTTCTTGTTCTCCGTGCGGTCGGAACGTGAATTAGACGATTCGTCGGAGAAGAGCCGCGATATGCTGCCCTGAGAGGCGGTGGGGCGCTGCGGCGTCGCGTAGGCATTGGCATTTTTCGGTGTGCCAAAAAGCGAGGCAACCTGCACTGGCTTTTCCGGCTGGGCTGGTTTGGCGGTTTCCTGTGGCTGCGCTTTCGCGTCTGCCGTGGCTGCCGATTCTGTCTCGGCTACCTGTTGTTTTGCTTCGGCGCTTTCACCCTTCGCCTTCTCGGTGCCAGCCGCTGGCGTTGTCGCTGCTGGCGCAGCCGCTTCGGCAGGCTTCGATTCGCTCGCGTCTTTTCCACCAAACAAGCCGAAAAGCGAATTGCTCTTCTTTTCCGGCGCAGCCGCTGCCACTTGTGTGGGGTGCGTTTGGCTTGCCGCATTTTCCGCTGTCGCAGTGACGGCGGCATTTTTCGCATTTTCTTTGGCAGGCGCGGTGGCGGTCGGAGGGTTCTGTGCCGTTGCAGCAGTTGCGACCTGTTTTGCGTCGCCCGGCTTTTCTTCTGTCTTTGTTTCAGCGGTCTTGGCTTGTGCGCCAGATTCGGCGGCGACAGTCTGGTCGGCTGCGCTTTGCAGCGTCTCTGTCAGCATCGAGCCATTGGTATTGGCAGTCATTTGCAGCGGCTTGCCGTCAGGACCGGTCCCCGTAGACGTACAGGACGACAACAGAAGCGCGAGCAAAGCTACGCTGCCTGAAAGTCGTCGGCCGGTTGTCCGGTGCGCAGAAAGTACAAATTTCAATAGTCCGCTCCAGCTCGATTTCCCTGACCGGCTTGGCGAACCGGACAAGTCCGAGCCCACCTGGTTTCGGGAGATCGGCTCTCCCCTGCGGGTTGAACCAATCACAGAATGTGATTTCTCCCGCTGTCCCTCATAAAAGCCTTACATAAGCCTTGGGAAACAAACTCCATTATATCAATGCGTTGAAGTGGCCTCTGCAGTTTTGCGGCAAACCAATTTTAGCATTGTGCAAATCACCCGATCTACAATTGTTGCCAATTTTTAAGTTTTTTATGCAGTGAAGGCAACTATCGAAGTGCATTTTGTCCCGCAGTCACCCTGCATTATTCCAGAAGAGTGCGGATTAATCCTTTAGTAACGAAATATTACTTTGTGTAACCTTTCGAATATTGCCGCGCTGCGGAGCGGAAATAAGCGGTGTCGGCAAGCCAAATGTCGGAATTGGACCAATCGCTTGTTGACATGGTGCATCGACTTGGTGCTATCCCTTCGGGAGTATATTCTGTCGCGACTTGTGCGGCAGCCTCAACGGCAAAACCGGGATCAGACATATGACCAAGAGCACGCGGCAGATCGCCCATCTCATGCTGGCAGTAACAGCCGCAGCGATGCTCACTGCCTGTGCCGGTGGCAAGGAATTTCAGGGGGTCCCGCAGGAAGGCGCATTGCGCACCGGCGTGTACCCGACATTCGGCCATATGCCAAAGGCTGCGACCGAGCAGCTCACGCCGGAAGAAAAGCAGCAGATGACTGCAAAACTCGATTCCGATCGCACGCGTCTTGCGGCATCGAGAAGCACTGGCGGTGGTTTTACCCCCGCACAGGCTGAGGCCGTGCGCAAGCAAGCGCAGGCTGAATCGGAAGCGACCCTGAAGCAGATCGAATCCGGGGAAGAATAAGCCCTTAATAGATACGGAAGGCCTGCCCCAAACGGCACGGCAAGAAGTCTCGACCCGATTCGATAACCGGTGTATAGCTCCACCCATGGCGCAATGAAGCGTCCTATCGTTTAACTCTCCTTTTGGAACAGGATCATGTCGGAAGAATTCCATAAAGTCCGTCGCTTGCCCCCTTATGTCTTTGAACAGGTCAATCGCCTGAAGGCATCGGCGCGAGCGGGCGGAGCCGACATTATCGATCTTGGCATGGGTAATCCCGATCTGCCGACGCCGCAGAATATCGTCGACAAGCTGTGCGAGGCCGTTCAGGACCCGCGCGCGCATCGTTATTCTTCGTCGAAGGGCATTCCGGGCTTGCGCCGCGCGCAGGCGCAATATTATGCGCGCCGTTTCGGCGTGAAGCTAAACCCGGACACGCAGGTCGTGGCAACGCTCGGCTCCAAGGAAGGCTTTGCCAATATGGCGCAGGCCATCACGGCGCCCGGTGACGTCGTGCTTTGCCCGGACCCGACCTATCCGATCCATTCGTTCGGTTTCATCATGTCTGGCGGTGTGATCCGCTCAATTCAGGCCAAGCCGGATGACAACTTCATCCCCGCGCTGGAACGCGGCGTGAAGCACTCGATCCCGAAGCCGATTGCGCTGATCCTCAATTTCCCGTCCAATCCGACCGCTTATGTGGCGACGCTCGATTTCTATAAGGATGTCGTGGCCTTTGCGCGCAAGCATGACATCGTCATCCTGTCGGATCTGGCCTATTCGGAAATCTATTTCGACGGCAACCCGCCCCCGTCCGTGCTGGAAGTGCCGGGCGCTATGGATGTGGCCGTCGAGTTCACCTCCATGTCGAAGACGTTCTCGATGCCGGGCTGGCGGATGGGCTTTGCGGTCGGCAATGAACGCCTGATTGCGGCGCTGACACGTGTGAAATCCTATCTCGATTACGGCGCATTCACGCCGATCCAGGTGGCGGCAACGGCCGCGCTTAACGGCGACGGTTCCGACATTGCCTATGTCCGCGATGTCTACAAGCAGCGCCGCGACGTGCTGGTTGAAAGCTTTGGCCGCGCAGGCTGGGATGTTCCGCCGCCGGCAGCGACGATGTTCGCCTGGGTTCCTATCCCGGAACGCTTCCGCGCTCTTGGTTCGCTCGAATTCTCCAAGCTTCTGGTGGAAATGGCCGATGTGGCCGTTGCTCCCGGCATCGGCTTTGGCGAACATGGCGATGATTATGTGCGTATTGCTCTGGTCGAAAACGAACATCGCATTCGTCAGGCCGCGCGCAACATCAAGCGGTTCCTCGCCACCAAGGACGAGAACCTGCACAATGTGATCCCGCTGGAAGGCCGCCGCTAAGCGCCATTCCCGGTTCTTCTTCTCTGGCCGCGCCACGCGTGCGGCCAGAACTCCCACCTAGCGAAAATCCACTACATCCAGACAATCAGAGTCAGAAGGTCGATATAATGAGTGATGCATTGCGGATCGGCGTTGCGGGGCTTGGCACCGTTGGCGCTTCAGTGTTGCGTATCCTGCGTGACAAGTCCGAAATGCTCACGCGCCAATGCGGCAAGCCGGTGACGATTACCGCAGTCAGCGCCCGTGACCGTTCGCGTGATCGCGGTGTCGACCTGAACGGCATCGCCTGGTTTGACGATCCGGTCGAACTGGCCAAGTCGGCGGATATCGACGTCTATGTCGAGCTTATCGGTGGTGATGAAGGCCCGGCCAAGGCTTCCGTTGAGGCCGCTTTGCGCGCCGGTCGCCATGTGGTGACGGCCAATAAGGCGCTTCTGGCGCGCCATGGCGTCGCTCTGGCGAAAATCGCTGAGGACAAGGGCGTTCTTCTCAACTTCGAAGCGGCGGTCGCCGGTGGCATTCCGGTCATCAAGGCGATGCGCGAGTCGCTGACAGGTAACACGGTTTCGCGCGTTTATGGCATCATGAACGGCACCTGTAACTATATCCTGACCCGGATGTGGGAAGAGGGCATTTCGTTCGAGGCCTGCCTCAAGGATGCGCAGCGCCTCGGCTATGCCGAAGCCGATCCGACTTTCGATATTGAAGGCAACGACACTGCGCACAAGCTTGCGCTGCTGACCAGCCTTGCCTTCGGCACGCAGATTGCTGCCGACGATATCTATCTTGAAGGCATCAGCAATATTTCGCTGGCCGATATTCGCGCCGCCGATGAGCTGGGCTACCGTATCAAGCTTCTGGGCGTTGCGCAGAAAACCGATACCGGCATAGAGCAGCGCGTGCATCCGACCATGGTTCCGACCTCGTCGGTGATTGCGCAGGTGCATGGCGTGACCAATGCGGTAGCAATTGAAACCGATCTGCTGGGCGAACTTCTCCTGTCCGGTCCGGGCGCTGGCGGCAATGCGACGGCGTCCGCCGTCATCGGCGATATCGCCGATATTGCCAAGAGCCGTCCAGGCTTCCAGCACGGCCCGGTTTTCGGAACGCCTGCCAAGGCCTTGCAGCCCTATAAGCGTGCCAAGATGCGCAAACATGCGGGCGGTTATTTCATCCGCCTGACGGTTCTCGACCGCATCGGCGCCTTTGCCGGTATTGCCAAGCGCATGGCCGAAAACGACATTTCGCTCGAGTCGATCGTGCAGCGACCACCCATGGGTGACACGCAGCAGGAAGGCATCAAGACCGTCATCCTCGTCACGCATGAGACGACGGAAGCCGCCGTCAAGAAAGCGCTGGAAGCAATCCTCAAGGACGACCATCTGGTGGATAAACCGCAGATGATCAGGATCGAGCGCGCAGGCTAAATCGAGAGACGCGCTGTGCGATCTGCCATGATTATCCGCGGCGGATTGCACCATGACGTTGCGCAGGCCAGTTCACGACTGGCCATGGCATGCAATGAAGCGTGTAGTCCTTAAATCGATTAAGCATTTGAGCGCACATAGTTTTTGGCTTTCGGGCTCTTGCAGGGCGTCGGGGACTTTGACAAAAGGTTCGCATACTGTCGCTATAAACGCGGCATGGCGCTTCTTTGGGCGCATCAACGCAATTCGAATTCAGGACTTGTTCAAATGGCCAACACCGCAGAGCAGCACCCCCACGGACTGGATCGCATTCTCACACTGGAACTGGTCCGTGTAGCCGAACGCGCAGCAGTGGCGGCAGCGCGGCTGCGGGGACGTGGCGATGAAATGGCTGCCGATCAGGCCGCCGTTGACGCCATGCGTCAGGAACTGAACCGTCTGCCGATTTCCGGCACGGTGGTGATCGGCGAAGGCGAACGCGATGAAGCGCCGATGCTCTATATCGGTGAAGAAGTCGGCACCAAGCAGGGACCGGACGTCGATATCGCGCTCGACCCGCTGGAAGGCACGACGATCTGCGCCAAGAACCTGCCGAATTCGCTGGCTGTCATTGCCATCGCGGAGAAGGGCAACCTGCTTTACGCGCCTGACGTCTACATGGAAAAGATCGCGGTTGGCCCGGGCTATCCGAAGGGCGTTGTCGATCTCGATGCCAGCGCGACGGAAAACATCAACGCCATCGCCAAGGCGAAGGGTGTGAAGCCGCATGAAATTACGGCTTGCATCATGGACCGCCCGCGTCACGCGCGGCTGATCGAAGAAGTGCGCGCAACCGGCGCGGCAATCCGCCTGATTGGCGACGGTGACGTGGCAGGCGTGATGCACACCACCAACCCCGACGAAACCGGTATCGACATCTATATCGGCATCGGCGGCGCGCCCGAAGGTGTTCTGGCTGCTGCAGCTCTGCGCTGCATCGGCGGCCAGATGCAGGGCCGTCTCCAGCTGAATACGGATGAGAAGGTCGCCCGCGCGCTCAAGATGGGCATTACGGACCCGAAAAAGGTCTACACGATGGAAGAAATGGCCAAGGGTGATGTGCTTTTTGCCGCCACGGGCGTGACAGACGGCAACATGCTTTCCGGCGTGAAGTTTGCCCGCGATTATATCCAGACGCATACTATCGTGATGCGTTCCAGCTCGCAGACCGTGCGCGAGATCAAGGCTCGCCATCAGGATCTGTCGAAGTTCTAGTTTTTCGTTACAGAGCTGACGACAGAGCAAACAAATCCCGGAAAGCGCCGCGCTTTCCGGGATTTCTGTTTATGGCGCTTTGTTCAACTGTTTTGGCCAAAGATTTGTCATTTTGATCGCGACTGTGTTCAATCATCTATCGATCAAGAAATGGAGCGGGCATGACCGAAACGCCGAACAAGCTACGGATCGCGGTACTCTTTGGCGGGCGTTCCGCTGAGCATGAGGTGTCGGTTCTTTCCGCAACAAATGTCATGACCGCCTTGGACCCGGCGAAATATGAAGCCATTCCGATTTACGTCACCCACGAAGGCCAGTGGCTTTTGACAAGTTTCGCGGATGGCAAACTGGCGCGCCCGGAACACGGTACCGAGATTTCATTGCTGCCGGGCGGAAAAGGGCGCGCTGTTGCGCTGCCGGAAAACGGCTTGCCTTATGAACTGGCGCGGATCGATATCGTCTTTCCAGTCTTGCACGGGCTGCACGGCGAAGATGGCAGCGTGCAGGGGCTGGCCGAAGTGGCGCGTGTGCCGATGGCGGGATGCGGCATCTGCGGCTCGGCCAATGCGCTCGACAAGGATATCGCCAAGCGCCTGCTGACCGAGGCGGGCATTCCCGTTGCGCGCGCCATGACGATCACGCGTGAGACAGTTCCAACCTTCGATGCGCTGACCGAAACGCTCGGCCTGCCGGTCTTCATCAAGCCTGCGCGTCAGGGTTCGTCCGTCGGTGTCAGCAAGGTGCAGACAGAAGCCGATTATCAAAAGGCGCTTGCGGAAGGTTTTAGGCACGATGCCAAGCTTTTGGCGGAAGAGTTCATTCAGGGCCGCGAGATTGAATGTGCGGTGCTGGAGGACGAGAATCACGGCCTGTTCGTATCGCGAACCGGCGAGATTGTTCCCGCAGAAAGCCATGGCTTTTATAGCTACGACGCCAAATATATCGACGAGGAAGGCGCGGCGTTGAAAGTCCCGGCGGAGTTGCCGGTGCAAACCGAGACTGAAATTCAGGCTGTTGCGGCACGGGCGTTTCGGGCGCTCGGTTGTGACAGCATGGCGCGGGTCGATTTTTTCGTGACGCCGGATATGCGTTTTCTCGTCAATGAGCTGAACACTATTCCCGGTTTCACCAATATCAGCATGTACTCAAAAGTCATGGCGGTGAGTGGCGTCAGCTATCCTGAGGTCATCGACCGGCTTGTGGCGCATGGTCTGGCCAGGGCAGCGCGCGACAATTGAAATCAGACGCAGCTGATAAATTGCGGGCGGCATTGCAAAGATGCCGCCTTTTGTGTCTTTAAGAGCTTATGACGACAGAGCGCCTTTTCCTTGGAATAAAACAATCTGCAACCGGCCAGAAATGGGTGGATCGGCTGGGCCTGCGCGAATCCAACACCGCACTTGCCATTGCCCAGCATCACGGCATTTCCGATCTGGTGGCGCGCGTTCTGGCGGGGCGGGGCGTCACGGTCGAAGGCGCGCCGGAATTCGTTGATCCGACACTGCGCAATCTGATGCCCGACCCGGCCACCCTGACCGATATGGAGAAGGCGGCGGGCCGCATTGCGGACGCCATCGAGCGCCGCGAGACTGTGGCGATCTTCGGCGATTACGACGTGGACGGCGCATGTTCTTCGGCGCTGATGGCGCGTTTTCTAAAACATTGCGGCATTCAGCATTCAATCTATATTCCCGACCGGATTTTCGAAGGCTACGGGCCCAATCCCGATGCGATGCGCGAACTGGTTTCCAAGGGCGCGAGCCTGATCGTCACCGTTGACTGCGGCACAAATAGCGCGCCCTCGATCACTGCGGCCAAACAGGCTGGAGCAGACGTTGTCGTTCTCGACCACCATCAGGTGGGCGGCGATCTGCCGGAAGATGCTGTCGCCATCGTCAACCCGAACCGTGAAGACGATATTTCCCAGCAGGGCCATCTTTGTGCTGCGGGCGTCGTATTCCTGACGCTGGTGCAGGTCACCAAGATATTGCGCGAGCGGGGGAAGGGCGCGGCGCCTGATCTCTTGTCGCTGCTTGATCTGGTCGCACTGGCAACTGTCTGCGATGTGGTGCCGCTGCAAGGCGTCAATCGCGCCTTCGTCGTCAAGGGTTTGCTGGTTGCGCGTGCACAAAGCAATGCCGGTCTGGCAGCGCTTGCGCGTGTGTCACGTATCGGTGAACCGCTCAATGTCTTTCATCTCGGCTATCTGATCGGTCCGCGCATCAATGCAGGCGGTCGTATCGGCGATGCCGGACTGGGTGCGCGGCTGTTGACGCTCGACGATCCATCGATGGCAGATCGCATCGCCGTCGAACTCGACCGGCTCAATCAGGAACGACAGGCGATGGAAGCGGAAATGCTTCTGGAAGCAGAAGCGGAAGCATCGCTTGAAATCTCCGGCGGTGCGGGCGCTTCGGTGATCGTGACGGCCAGCGAACGCTGGCATCCGGGCATCGTCGGCCTGCTGGCGTCGCGATTGAAGGAAAAGGCGCGGCGACCTGCCTTCGCCATCGCCTTCAATGCCAATGGTGTCGGCTCTGGCTCGGGGCGCTCCATCAGCGGTCTGGACCTTGGAAAGCTGGTGCGCGGTGCGATGGAGCGGGGACTGCTCGTCAAAGGCGGAGGCCACGCCATGGCGGCTGGTATCACCATCGAACGGGCCAAGCTTGGCGCGCTTCGGGCTTATCTGGAAGAGGAATCCGCCCATATCGTTGCGCGCCTGCGTGAAAACCAGAGCCTTTCGATCGATGGGGCGCTGGCCGCATCCGGCGCGACTGTTTCGCTTTATGAAGCCCTGCAGAAGGCCGGGCCTTACGGTTCCGCCCACCCACAGCCGACCCTGGCTTTACCGCATCATGTGCTGGTCGATGTGCGTGGTGTCGGTCGCGACCATGTGCGTGTTGCCTTGCGTGGCGCGGATGGCAAGCGGGTCAACGCGATTGCGTTTCGCGTGGCGGAAGGCGATCTCGGGCGGTTCCT
>JAEXXS010000457.1 GCA_023451915.1 Pseudomonadota bacterium
TCGGTGCCGAATGGCGCGAGCTTCTCCATCGATGCGAAACAGCGTGCGCAGGTGACGGCTGCCCGTAAGGAAGGTCGCAAAGGCCGACCCATGCGCATCCTCTATATGGGACGCCTCGACCGCCAGAAAGGTATCGACCGGCTGCATGATGCGATCATGAAGCTCAGAGAGCAGGGCATCTCCTTCGACGCGCAGGCGATTGGCGGTGAGATCCTCTCCGACGATCCGAGCGCATCCTGGATGACGAAGCTGCAAGAAGCGGGCGTCCGCGTGTCGCCGCCGGTCTTCGATGGGAAGGATATTGCAAACCATCTTGCCTGGGCCGATGTGCTTTTGATGCCCTCCCGCTGGGAAGGCGCGCCATTGATGATCGCCGAAGCGCAACAGCTTGGCTGCGTGCCCGTGGCGACAGCGGTTGGTGCAGTTGACGAACTCATCAATCATGGTCGCGACGGCATTTTGATCCGCAATGGCAATGATGCGCAGATCGTCGCGGACATGACGCGCATCCTGTCCATTCTTGCACAGGACAATGACGCCCTGATGCGCACGGCTGAAGGCGCTCTTGCCTCCGCAGCACACCGCACATGGAGTGCTGCATTTTCCGACTTCACAGATTGGGCCAATGAAATCAGCCCAGTCTATCCGAAATCCCGGTCTTCCCAGCCGGACGTTGCAGACGATGCGCGCGCGATCGCCGTTCTCCCCGGCCGCGCAGTTGCCTGATTATACCAGAAAGGTCGACCTATGAGCCGCCCAGCCAACCCACGAATCCTCGTCACTGGCATCCCAAGCCATTTGACCCGCCTTATCCAGCGCGCGGACAAGGCGCAGGTTTATTATTCGGAAAAGCAGCGGGATTCGGAATCCAAGGATAGTTTTATCCAGGAACTGAAGAACATTTCCAATACGGGTAATTATCTGATTGGAGAGGGCGCTATGACCGCCCTTCTGCCATCGGCAAAGCACGTTCCGTTCTGGCATCTCTATAACTGCGTCAACAACGGAACGGGTCTGGAAGAGATCAACAAGGACTTCGATATCTGCGTCTTCACCTGCGCCAATCTTTTGCGCAAGGGCCTGTCTGCGGATGCCGAAGCTCTGGTCCTGTCGAAGCTCGACATGCCGGTGGTGATGCTCGGTATCGGCATTCAGAATCGCCCCGACATTGAAGGTGAAGACGGCCTGCCAGCAGGCACGAAGAAGCTTCTCGACGTGCTGAAATCCCGCGAGCATTATTTCCTCACGCGCGGCGAGAACGCCGCCGGTTATTTGCGCGATCAGGGCTTTTCCTATGTTCGCCCGGTTGGCTGTCCGTCACTCTATTTCCGTCCCGACAATATGCGCAAGGCGATCCGCCGCCTGCCAGAAGTGAAGGTGGGCGAGGGCCGCACCGTCTTTACCGGCTATATGGGCGCGGAGCTGGAAACCATTGGCGACATGAATGCGCTTAGCTCCGATGACGGGCGCTCGGCCTATGTCGTGCAGGATGAGCTTTTGCATTTCGACATGCAGCTGGAGCCGGACGCCAATGGTCGCGCCTACGATTCCACCACGGGCGAACTGGTCGGCCCGCTCACCTATAAAGGCTCCGGCGATCTTAAGAAGAAGATCAGCGTTCACGCTTTTCTCGACACCAATCAGTGGCGCGCCTGGTGCTCGACCATGGATTTCTCCTTCGGTCGCCGCTTCCACGGCAATGTCATTTCCATGCAGGCCGGTGTGCCAAGCCTGATGGTGGCCGTCGATGACCGCATGCGCGAAATGCTGAATTTCTCCGGTCTGCCGAAGATCGATGCCCGCGATCTCAACGCCGCAAACGACCGGCGCGCCTTTGTGAGCGATCACATTGCGGCGATGAATATCCCCGACGTGATCGACAAATATTCGGACCGCGAACGCAACTTCCGAAGCGCTCTTTCAGAAATCGGCATTGGTTAACACCGATCCAAAAAGCCGTCTCATAACTCCAGCGAAGATAGAACATCATGCGCATAATGATTACCGGCATCCCGTCATATCTGATGCGGACCGTCGAAAGCGTTTCCGGGGCGAGCGTGAAGCATCGCCCCTATTTCGACCCCATCCGCACGAAGAAGGATGTGATCGATCAGGTCAAGAAGATTGCCAATACGGGCAATTATCTTATCGGCGAAGGTGCAGCCAACGCCGTGCGCGGCCACGACGTGACCTATGTTCCGTTCTGGCATCTGGCCAATAGCCTCAATTCGCCCGACACCTATGCGAAGCTCAATGAGAGCTTCGATCTGTGCCTGTTCGCCTCGGCCAATCTTTTGCGCCCGGGCTATGCCGCAACGACGGAATCCTTCGTCTTCGAAAAGCTGAACATGCCGATTGTTGTCATGGGTATCGGCATTCAGAAGAAGGAAAACCTGAAGGAAGAGCTGCCGGAAGGCACACGCCGCTTCCTCGAAATTCTGCGCCGCAAGGAGAGCTTCTTCCTGACGCGCGGTCATTTCACGGCGGAATTCCTCAAGGATGCGGGCATGAAATATGTCCGTCCGACCGGCTGTCCGTCGCTTTATTACGCACCGGATCAAATGAAACGCTCGCTGAGCCGTCTTGCCGATCCAAGCCTCGCAGACGCGCAGAAAATCTCCTTCGGCGGTTATCTCGGCAGCGTTGCCGATACGATTGTGGACGCGCATGCGCTGCTCGAAAAGGACAGTGTCGCAAGCTATGTCATTCAGGACGAAGTGATCGTCTACAATATGAACATGGCCGGCGAAGACCATTCCGAAGCCTATGATCAGGCGGCAAGCCGTATCACGGCACCCGTCGATTACAAGCATATGGAAAAATGGCAGCGCAAGAATGAGCTGCTGGTGTTTTTCGATACGCACAAATGGCGCAGCTGGGTTTCCGGGCAGGATTTCGGCCTGAGCCGCCGTTTCCACGGCACGATTATCGGCATGCAATCCGGAATTCCGGGGCTGATGATCGCCGTCGATGACCGCATGCGTGAAATGCTGGGCTTTGTCGGCTTTCCGCATATTGATGCCAGTGTCTGGAATCGCGAACCGCAAAAGAAGGCTTACCTGCGCGACTTCCTTTCGAAGATCGATGTGCCCGCCGCCATCAATCGCTATTCGGAATGCGAAGCCAATTTCAACGGCGCGCTGAAGGATATCGGTATCCGATGAAACTGACGGTCAGGAGCACCGGGGGCAGAAAACGGGCAATCGCAGCGCTTTTCGGTGTTGCATTGCTTGGCATCATGCCGAACGGGGCTCTTGCCGATACGCGCTTCGGCGTCAACCGGGTCAATATGGCCTGGTTGCCCGCCGCAGAGCGCGAACAGATATTCGACCAGATGGTGAAGAACGGTGTGGTCGCCGTGCGGCTTTCGCTGACGCGACCCATCGACCAGAGCATACAGGCGGTGCGGCTCGCGCATGAAAAGAAGCTGGCCGTACTGCTCGAAGTCTCGCTGAACAATGCCGATTTTTATCCGGAAGGCACCAGGCCCCGTTCAGGGCGAGGCCGAATCTGGGACATGTACCGGCTATCGGACATTGATCCGAAACGTTTCCAGACAGCGATTGGTGATGCGCTTCAAAAGATCGATGCGCTTGGCGTAAAGCTGATCGGCGTCGAGACCGGCAATGAAATCAACTGGGGCGCCTATAATGGTGATCTGGCCATTTTGCCGCGTGAAAAGACAAAGACTGCTCGCTCGTTGAGTGAAATGGAAGAGTTACCGCTCGTGGAGAAGGGCGCGGAGAAATATGTCGATCTGCTGCGCGCCGTTCGTGCCGAACTGGCAAAAACCAGGAATAATACAAGCGCCAATGTGGTTTCGGCGGGGCTATCAGATATCCCCTTTGCCGATGCCGATCGGCGGGGGATCGATACGGTCGATCCGGCAGTCTTCACTGATCTTTTGAAAAAACATGGTCTCGATACGGTGGCTGACGGCTATGGCATTCACATATATCCCGGCAGCAGCGGGACCCGTGCCGCCCGCGCCAAACATGTCGACAAGGCGCTTTCTTTCTGCGGCGGTGCTGATGGAAAGCCATGCTGGATTACCGAATGGGGCTTTGCCAATAAATCCAGGGCCTGCCCGGCAGATGACGATAATCGCCAGCAACTGATCGAAAAGGCGCGGGAACGCTTCCGCCAGATGATGGATAGCGGCCAGATTGCGGCTGCGTATTATTTCGATTGGGATGAGGGAACTTACGGCGTCTGGCGCTGCGGGGCTCTGACCCCGGCAGGCCGGGCCGCAACGGTGACGAAATGAAATTCAAGACTGTAATCATTGGCGGTTCCAACACCGTCATGCTGCCCGGCTATCTGCCGACACTGCTTTCAACCATGGCGCGTCGCGGGGTGGAGCTGGATATCGTTGCTGATCTCGCGGTCGGCGGCACGACGAGCGCCTTCGGGCTCTACCAGCTGAAGATCTTCGAGCAGCTGGAAGACTGCGAATTGCTGCTGATCGAATATGCGATCAACGACGCTTTCGTCTATGGCGACGAGCGCAGGCCTTTTCGCCATTGGGCCCGGTTCTATGAAGGGATTATCCGCTATGCACTGGAGCGCAACCCGAACCTGCGCATCGCAACGCTCGTCTTCGGTGCGCGCAACGGGTCGTTCCTGAACTCGGTTCCCTCCATTGATGCCGGTGTCAATTACATCTCGCAGTGGTATGGCACGATCTGCGCTGATGTCTCGCGCATGCTGATGCAGCAATATGGCCGCGATGCCGTGACCAATCCGTCTTTCTATCTTGATCAGGGGCATTACGCGCGTCCCATTGCCACAACTATCGTCGCCAATCTGATTGCCGATGTGCTGGAACCAGCACTTTCCGCGCCCCATCGCCCGAAAGCGCTGCCCTTTGCTATCGATCCCGATCACTTTGCCAATGCACGGGCGTTAAGCGGAGAGCAGCTTTGCAAGCGGCTGGGCCGGACGCCGGTGGAATATAGCAATCGCCGCTTTTCGATTTCGGCATTGGACCTTGGCAATGACCGCATGCGCTTTGAAGTGGACAACGGGCAATTGCTGGCACTCGGCTATGTCTGCGATCCGCGCATTCCCCCGCTCGACGTCAGGATAGGCGATGAGGTGCACCGCGCCGCCATGATGAAGGGCGGTGTGCGCGATGGAACGTACAAATTCCTTGTTTCCATGCTGAGCTTCGAATTTCTCTACGGCGTCAATCTTCTCGACGCGCGGGGCAATGTCGCGTTGACGCTTTCCGGTGCGGATAGCGATGTGGACCACAAGCTGCATGTTCCAAAAGACAGTGTTCGTCATGATGAACTGCCAGCCGAGCCGGTTCTGCCGATCACCGGCATATTGTTTTCCGGCAATCTGAAAGTCATGTCGCTGGAGAAAAAGGCCATCGTGAGCGAGGTCGTCGCGGAAGCCGCGCAATAAGCGCTATTCCACGAAAATCTTGACGCTTGCCGCACGGCCTGCGGCGTCGATGACGGTCAGGGTCGAATAGCCGGTGCCGTCCGGTTGCCATGCGGTGGTGCGGCGGCGTTCCGGTTCCGCAACGGGCTTGCCGTTGGCGAGCCAGCGAAATGGCGCACGCCCGCCCTGTAGCTTGAGCACCAATGGGGAGGCGGTTTCAGTCAGCGCCTTTAAGTCCACATGCGCGCCATCCGGCGGGAAGATGATGCGCGGCGCAGTTTCCGTGGCAGCCTTCAACACCGGGAGCGGATCGCTGGCCGATGAAAACCGTGTCTGCGTTACCGGGAGGTCGGCACGCGCCGTTCGGAATGCTCCCGCTGGCGCGCGCGGCAGAGGTACGGAAACCACGCCCGACTTGACGAATGCATCGAACAGGATCGGCGCGGCAGATGCATAACCGGCAAGCCCCGGCACCGAGCCGCCATCGGCGCGACCAACCCAGACGCCGAGAACATAGCGCCCGTCATAGCCGACCGACCAGGCATCGCGATAGCCATAGGATGTGCCGGTCTTGTAGGCGAGGCCGCGGCGCGGCGCGCCTTGCGGCGGCACAACACCGGCCAGAATATCGCCGATCTGCCATGACGCCTGTTCTGTGAGGATGGGGCCGGAAGGTTGCGTCGGCTCCGCCGTTTCGGTTCCGTCGCGCAGGGCGGCTCCACGTCCGCCATTGGCAAGCCCGGTATAAAGCTGCACCAGATCGCGCAGGCTGATCCCAGCGCCGCCAAGCCCGATGGCAAGGCCGGGCGCTTCGTTCTTCGGCAGTTGCAGATTGATGCCCGCCTGCCGAAACCGCGTGGTCAATCGTGCAGGGCCAATGGCGTCCAGCAGGCTGACGGTGGGAACATTCAGCGACATTTGCAACGCCTGACGGATGCTGACATCACCCTGATAGCTCATATCGAAATTGCGCGGGCGATAACCGGCAAAATCCTGCGGGCGGTCTTCGATGATGGTTTCCTGTGCGATCATCCCCTGTTCGAAGGCAAGCCCATAGATGAATGGCTTGAGCGTCGATCCGGGCGAACGAACGGCGCGGGTCATATCGATCCAGCCTTGCCGTCTGCCGTCGAAATAATTCGCCGATCCCACTTCGCCAAGAATATTGCCGTTACGGCTATCCGCCAGCACCATGGCGACCGACACTTTGGGTCCAAGTTTCGATGCGGCTTCCCGGGCGGAGGCTTCAAGACCGCGCTGGACGGATTTCTTTAGCGTCAGTTTGTGGCGGGCTTCGGTCGGTGCTTTCTTGAGCGCCAGATCGGCAAAGTGGGCCGCAAGGGCCGGGAGAGCATGACGGGTGGCGGATATGGCCTCGCGCTTGCCGCGCTCCGCTTCGTCGGTGGTGAGCACATCGGCCTGAACCATTCGCGTCAAAACGCGATCTCGCGCTGCGCGTGCTGTGCTCGCGGCGCGGTCTGGGCGGCGACGTTCGGGCAATTGCGGCAAGGCCACCAGCATTGCGGCTTCCGATGTGGAGAGCCGCAGCGGCTCCTTGCCGAAATAGGCAAGCGACGCCGAGCGCACGCCTTCCAGATTGCCGCCATAGGGGGCAAGCGTCAGATAACGCTCCAATATCTGGTCCTTGGTCAGGCGGCGCTCGATCTGCACCGCGCGGGCAAGCTGGCGGAATTTCGACCCGAAGCTGCGGCTTTCACGGGGTTCAATCAGCCGGGCGAGCTGCATGGAGAGGGTGGAGCCGCCGGACACAATACGTTGGTTGCCTGCAAGCTGCACCGCTGCGCGCGCTAAGGCCCAGAGGTCGATACCGTTGTGATCGTAGAAACGCTTATCCTCATAGGCGATCAGCATTTTCACGAATTTCGGATCGACGTCTTCGATGCGCGTGTTGAGACGCCAATAGCCATCCGGTGTTGCATAGGCGCGCAACAATTCGCCGTCGCGGTCCATGACTTCGGTGGAGATGGTCAAGCGTTCAGGCAAGGGGGGAGGAAAAGCGCGGTCAAGCCAGTCAAGGCCGACCGTCGCAACGGCGGCGATGCCGAGAATTGCGGCACCGCCAATCGCTATTTTCCATCGCCGTTTCATGTGCTGATCCTAGCCTCACCGAAAAGGGTTACGGCGCAGCAACCTCCATCATTCCGGTTGCCGTGCGGGCAGCATATTGCGGACGATACATGTCTTCGACGGTGGCTGCCGGATGGGTGTAAAGCCCCGGCGTTACGGCACGCACCACATAGGCAAGCACGATCTGCTTTTTCTCGCCTGCCGAACGGTCGAATGCTGCGACGAAACGATCATCGCGGAATTCGAGATGCGCGGCCTCCGTGCTTTCGAGCCACGGGAAATTGCCGAGATCGGCACTCGAAACCAGACCCGGATTGTCGATTTCCAGACCGGCAGGCAAAAGATCGGTTACCAGCAGGCGCGATTGCCATTGCTGCA
>JAEXXS010000464.1 GCA_023451915.1 Pseudomonadota bacterium
AAGACCGGCGATGATACCTTCACGAATGGCCCGGCCAAAAAGGGAATCCGGGCGTGAACTCGACTGTACAGCCATGATTACACCTTTTCGACTTCAGGACGGCCAAGAATACCCGACGGCATGAAGATCAGCACGATGGCCAGGATCGAAAACGCCGCGACATCCTTGTAGTCGATCGAGAAATAAGCCGACCAGAGCGCCTCGATCAGACCGATCAGAAGACCGCCGACAACCGCACCCGGAAGCGAACCGATACCGCCCAGAACCGCAGCGGTGAACGCCTTGACGCCGGGGATAAACCCGTCGGCGAAGGAGATCACACCGTAGAAGGACAGGTAAAGCGTACCGGCGACGGCTGCGAGCATGGCGCCCATCACGAAGGTCAGCGAAATCACGCGGTCGACGTTGATGCCGAGAAGTGCGGCCATCTTGCGGTCCTGCTCACAGGCGCGCTGTGCTCGACCGAGCGATGTGCGATTGACGATGTACCAGAAGATCGTCAGCAGCACAGCCGTTACCACAATGACGACGATCTGCTTGAGCGAGACCGTGACATTGGTGCCAAACAGGCTGTACGAACCATTCAGGAGCTGCGGAACCGGCTTGTTGCGCGGACCCTGCGTCACCTGGACGAAGTTGGACAAAGCGATCGACATGCCGATTGCCGTAATCAGCGGTGCAAGGCGGAACGAACCGCGCAGCGGCCGGTAAGCCACGCGCTCGATCGTCCAGCTCCACAAGCCGGTCATGAGCATTGCGACCACCATCATCAGCAGCAGAAGCAACGCTATCGGCAGCGCGCCAATGAAAGTCGTGATGATGAGAAAAACGATCAGCGCCATAAAGGCACCGAGCATAAAGATATCGCCATGAGCAAAGTTGATCATGCCGATGATACCATAAACCATCGTGTAGCCGATGGCGATCAGGCCATAGATCGAACCGAGCGCGAGCCCGTTGATCACCTGCTGGAGGAAATATTCCATCGAAAAGCCACCCATTTAACAAGCCGGAATCTTATTGGCGCATCATTATTTCGTGCACCCTCATTTTTTTTCCGGTCAATTACACCTAACGGCTGCATCAGGGAATGCAAGCCCCTTTCGTCTTAAACAAAAGACTAATTGCTTCATCCTTCCGCAAACCAGTTATGTCCCCTATTAAACGCCCCTTTTGCATCCTTTTCTACCGAAAGGGACGCCTTATCCCATGTTTTCCCCGAAGCCTCAAAAGGCAAGAAATTGGGTGGCTGGCCGCTTTTGGCCAACCGTACCCGTTTTACGCAACTGTGAAACCGTGAGCAAAGGGATCCCGGTCATCAATGAAGATGGTATTATAACCGGTCATCCGTGCCCAGCCCGCAATTGACGGGATAATTCCCGGCAGGACGGTCTCCTGTCCCGTCGCAGGGCCGGTGACTTCCACGGCGCGCTCGACACGACCATGAAACAGCGAACCGATGATGGATTCATGCACGAATTCATCGCCCGGCTTCAGCTTGCCCTTGGCGGCCAGTTGCGCCATACGCGCCGAGGTGCCGGTGCCGCAAGGCGAGCGGTCGATGGCCTTGTCGCCATAGAAAACGGCGTTGCGCGCATGCGCTTCCGGCTTGGTCGGCTTGCCGGTCCACAGGATATGCGTCAGGCGGTTAATATCGGCCAGCAGCGGGTGCTGGAACTTGTATTTCTCGTTCAGGCGCTGACGCAGAACCGGGCTCCAGGCGATCAGCTGCAAGGCGCTGTAATCGGCCATGTCGGTGTAATTATCCTGCGGTTCGACGATAGCGTAGAAATTGCCGCCATAGGCCACATCGACCTTGAGCGTGCCGAGATCGGGGCACTCCACTTCCAGCCCCTCTGCATAGAGAAACGCCGGAACATTGGTGAGGCGCACACGCTCCACATACTGACCATTCTGCTCATATTCGATGGCGACGAGCCCGGCTGGCGTATCGAGATTGAGCTTGCCCGGCGTCTTCGGCGTCACGAGGCCCTGCTCGATCGCCATGGTTACCGTACCGATGGTGCCGTGGCCGCACATGGGCAGGCAGCCGGAGGTCTCGATGAACAGAACCGCCACGTCGCAGTCGGGGCGCGTCGGCGGATAAAGGATCGATCCCGACATCATGTCGTGGCCGCGCGGTTCGAACATCAGGCCGGTGCGGATCCAGTCAAACTCGCGCAGAAAATGCGCACGCTTCTCCATCATGGTCGAACCTTCAAGGTTCGGACCGCCGCCCGCCACCAGACGCACGGGATTACCGCATGTATGTCCGTCGACGCAGAAAAAGGAATGTCTTGCCATGATGGTCAGTTCCGAAAACGTTGAGGCTTGAATGGTTCGATGTCGATTGCGGGCTTCGCTCCGGTGATCAGGTCGCGGATCAGGCGTCCCGTCGCTGCCGATTGCGTGAGGCCAAGATGGCCATGGCCGAAGCCGTAGAAAATATTGCCGCCCGACGAGGCGCGCCCGATGACCGGCACCGAATCCGGGATGGAAGGACGATAGCCCATCCACTCACGTCCGCCTTCGGTTTTAAGGCCCGGCAGGAAGCGGGACGCCTTGGTCAGCATGGCTTTGGAGCGCGCATAATTCGGCGGCAGATCGAGCCCGCCGAATTCAACCGCCCCGCCAATGCGCAATCCTGTCGCCATGGGCGTGACGACGAAACCATGACTTGGGAAGGTGAGCTGTCGCTTCACGTCGAAAGCACCCACCGGCAAGGTGGTGTTGTAACCGCGTTCGGTATCGAGCGGCACCGCGTCGCCAAACCCCTTGGCGAATTCCCGCGAAAAGGCGCCCGTCATCACAATGAGGTTCTTCGCGCTGATTTCCGTGCCGTCTTCGAGGCGCACACGCGCGCCGCCGTCAGCCGGTTGCGCATTCGTCACTTTCGCTTTCAGGAAGCCTGCGCCGAGGCGTTCGGCATAGGCCCAGACAGCCTGCCCGAACAGTTTCGGGTCGCTGACATTTTTCCAGCCGGGCACGAAGGTTCCAGCCACAATGCGCGGGCTCAGACCCGGCTGCAATTCCGCGAGCCTTGCGCCATGGACATGCTCATGCGCAATGCCGGCCTTCTCGCGAATATCCCAGCTTGGCAGAGCAGCGTTCAGCTCGGCTTCGCTTTCATAGAGTTCCAGATTGCCATTTTCCTGCAAACGGTCGCGCAGCCCGGCGCGGTCGATCAATGCCAGCATTTCCGCTGCCGCAAGCCGCATGATATTGGCCTGCGTGACAGCGGTTTTCTCCAATGCTTCGGCGCTGCTGGCGCGCCAGAACTGATAGAGCCACGGCACCATTTTCGGGAAATAGGACGGGCGAATGGAGAAAGGCCCCAGCGGGTCCATCAGCCAGCCCGGCACCTTGCGCATGACGCCCTTCGAGGCCAGCGGCAGAATTTCCGAAAAAGCCAGCGCCGCCGCATTGCCGGAACTCGTCTCCTCACAGATGCCCGTGCGATCAATAACCAGCACATCGCGCCCGGCTTCGGTCAGAAGTGCGGCGGTTACGGAACCGACAATGCCGCCGCCGATGATGACAATATCCTGCTGTCCCATTTTATGCTGATTGTCGGGATCAGTTTTCATTCTTGTGCGGCTCCCCACCGATACAGTTCAAGGCTTCATCACCAATGGAGCCTTGGGACGCGACTTTTAAATCGGAGCGCCAGCCCGTCTAACAACTTTTTGGAATAACACTATGCAGAAACCCGCTTAACGCAAGATGGGGTACGGCACGGTTAGCCCGCTGGTCGATATTGATATATCAGAGATATATTTGTAGGATTGTTTCCTGTCAATTGCCATCATAGAAGACATTGAACCACATGACACAGACGAGCCTCCGCGAACGGTCGATCAAAAGCACCACTGGCAAACCGGCAACAGCCATCGACGGTCTTGGCGGGGAGAGCCTGGCAGACCTCGCCTATCGTACGCTGGAACGCATGATCGTGACGCTGGAGCTGGAGCCGGGCGCGGTGGTCAATGAACGCACGCTGATCGAGCTCACCGGCATGGGCCGCACGCCATTGCGTGAAGCCATTCAGCGTCTTGCCTGGGAAGGGTTGATGGAAGTTCGCCCCCGCTCCGGCATTGCGATTGCGCCCATCGATCCGAAGGATTTCGCCAAGGTGCTGGACGCCCGCGAGGGTGTTGAACGTGTATTGGCGCGCGATGCGGCCCGGTTCGGCAGTCCGCGCGACTATCAACGGCTGGAAGCGGCAGCGGCTGCCATGCGGCAGGCGATCCCGGATGAGGACGTGCAGTCATTTCTCGATGCCGACAAAGCCTTTGACATTGTGCTGGGCTCGGCGGCCAATAATCCCTATGCGACCCGTGTGGCGGCCCCGCTTCAGACGCACAGCCGCCGGTTCTGGTTCCGCTTGCGCCCATCGGCCAGCATCACAGGCTCAGCCAACGCACATGCCGCACTGATCGAAGCCATCGTATCCCGCGAACCGGAACGCGCCAGCAATACCGCAAGTGCACTGATGGAATATCTGCGCACGCTTGCCCCCTGACCGGACGGGTCAACGCAGAACAATATTTCTCCGCGTGCGTTCCGTCGCCACGCCGAACGAAGCGGAGGCGTTGGTGTCGAAAACCATGCCGTCATCCGTATTCACGTCATTGAGCGCCAGCGCGTAGGAATGGCGGGTGCCTTGGTGCATATCGCCCACCTGCACCGAGAAGATGGCAAGAATGGCCATGAGGCCGAGAAGGGTCTGAGACGAATAACGCATTTCCGACGCTCCCGTCAGTCGGAGCACATCAGGACCGTTTGGTCCCGACAAGCGCTCTGCCGTGGTGGTTGGAAGGCTTGGCCCTCCGCGATAGTTTCGCGCCCCGCAAAATCGTAGGCGCAGTCAACGGCAGACAAGCGACCAAAAGATGGCGCAAGCCGACCAGCTTCGCGGCGAAATTTCACAAAACCGTGAGAAAATGAAAA
>JAEXXS010000005.1 GCA_023451915.1 Pseudomonadota bacterium
TCATAAATTGACCAGATGATAAAAAATTTGACCTTCTGAAAAAATCTGTCATCCTACCCATAACCGGAGCAGGCAACAGCAAGATTGCAGCCCGGACATGAGCGGCATTGCGCAAAGGGAACCCGCATGTCGCATAGAGCACCGAGGCGTCTACAGAGACGCACCAGGTCGCTCTGAAGCATTTCTACGCATCGTGATTTCCAAAGGTCGATCCCGATTTTTGGGCCAATACTGTAGATAAAAATGGGAGATGCGATCCATGAATCCTTCCACGAGGGGATCCGCAGGCAGTTCATCCATTGATGCAGAAGCGGGCCACACGCCTGACATTCACGGCGCGCGCCTTGCCGCCGGTGAATATGTGCATGTGTTTGACGATCTGCATCCGCCGCTGACGCGGCACGAAGCCATCGTCGAATCCGACCGTTGCTATTTCTGCTATGACGCGCCGTGCATGAATGCCTGTCCGACAGGCATCGACATTCCGCTGTTCATCCGGCAGATCAATGCGGGCAATCCGGTCGGCGCGGCCAAAACCATCCTGAACGAAAACATTCTTGGCGGCATGTGCGCCCGCGTCTGCCCGACCGAAACGCTGTGCGAAGAAGTCTGCGTGCGCGAAACGGCTGAGGGCAAGCCGGTCAAGATCGGCAATCTGCAACGCTATGCCACCGATGTTCTGATGGCGGAAGGCAAGCAGCCTTTCAAGCGCGGACCGGAAACCGGCAAACATATCGCCGTGGTCGGCGCTGGCCCTGCCGGTCTTTCGGCAGCGCACCGTCTCGCCATGAAAGGGCATCAGGTCACGATCTTCGAAGCCCGCCCCAAGGGCGGCGGTCTCAACGAATATGGTATTGCGGCCTACAAGACCGTCGATAATTTCGCCCAGCGCGAGCTGCAATTCGTGCTGGATATTGGCGGTATAACCGTCGAATACAACCAGACACTCGGCCAGGATATCACCATCGAAGCGCTGAAAGCGGGGCATGATGCGGTGTTCCTCGGCTTGGGTCTGCCGGGCGTGAACGATCTTGGCCTTGCTGGCGAAGATGCGCCCAATGTGCTCGACGCGGTCGATTACATCGCCAATCTGCGTCAGGCCAAGGACCTTTCCGCCCTCCCCGTCGGTCGCAATGTGGTCGTCATCGGCGGCGGCATGACGGCGATCGACGTCGCCATTCAGACCAAGAAGCTTGGCGCGGAAAATGTCACCGTCGTCTATCGGCGCGGTCAGGAAAGCATGAATGCCAGCGCCTATGAACAGGAACTGGCGCAGATCCACGGCGTCGTGATCCGGCACTGGCTGCAACCCCATGCGCTGGAACGCAGCGGCGACGGCACAGTCCATGCCGTGACCTTTGAATATACCGGCAATCAGGACGGCAAACTTGCCGGCATGGGAGAATATCTGACGCTTGAAGCCGATCAGGTTTTCAAGGCCATCGGCCAGACATTCGATCCAGAACCGCTGCGCGGCTCCGGCATCGGCATGGCCAAGGGCCGGATCAGCGCGGATGCAGAAGGTCGCACGACGGTTGAAGGCATCTGGGCGGGCGGCGACTGCGTTGCAGGCGGCAAGGACCTGACGGTTGCATCGGTTGAGGCGGGCAAGGTTGCCGCCGAATCGATCCATGCCACGCTGACGCGGCGTCCGCAGGCCGTGGAAGGCTTTGCAGAGGCTGTCCTTTCCGGCGGCGCGCACCACACGACTGCATCCCAGCGGGACAGAAACGTTCCGTCCGATCATTGGGCAACGACCCAGCTTGGCAACGAGCAAGGCTGAGGAGGTTCAAGTCATGGCTGATCTTTCAACGAATTTTCTCGGCATCAAATCACCCAATCCTTTCTGGCTGGCTTCGGCCCCACCGACCGACAAGGCTTATAATGTCGAGCGCGCTTTCAAGGCGGGCTGGGGCGGCGTCGTGTGGAAGACGCTGGGTGCGGAAGGCCCGCCGGTCGTCAATGTCAACGGCCCGCGCTATGGCGCGATCCATGGCGCAGACCGGCGGCTTCTCGGGCTCAACAATATCGAGCTGATCACTGACCGTCCGCTGGAGGTCAATCTGCGCGAGATGAAAGAGGTGAAGATGCGCTGGCCTGACCGCGCGCTGATCGCCTCGATCATGGTGCCTTGCGAGGAGGAAGCCTGGAAGGCGATCCTGCCTCTGGTCGAGGAAACCGGCGCGGACGGCATCGAGCTGAACTTCGGCTGCCCGCATGGCATGAGCGAACGCGGCATGGGTGCGGCGGTCGGCCAGGTGCCGGAATATGTCGCCATGGTCGTCAAATGGTGCAAGCAATATAGCCGCATGCCGGTAATCACCAAGCTGACGCCCAATATCACCGATATTCGCAAGCCGGCGCGCGGCGCTCATGCAGCGGGCACGGACGCCGTATCGCTGATCAACACGATCAACTCCATCGTCTCGGTCGATCTCGACCGCATGTCGCCGGTGCCCTCCATTGATGGGCGCGGCAGCCATGGCGGCTATTGCGGCCCGGCGGTGAAGCCCATCGCGCTCAACATGGTGGCGGAAATCGCCCGCGATCCCGAAACCCACGGCCTGCCGATTTCAGGCATTGGCGGCATCACGACATGGCGCGATGCGGCAGAGTTCATCGCGCTCGGCTGCGGCACGGTGCAGGTCTGCACCGCGGCCATGACCTATGGGTTCAAGGTCGTGGAAGAAATGATCGACGGCCTGTCGGACTGGATGGATTCGAAGGGCTATGCAACGCTCGACGACTTCCGCGGCATGGCTGTGCCGCAGGTTTCAGACTGGCAGTATCTGAACCTGAACTATGTCACCAAGGCGCGTATCGATCAGGATTTGTGCATCAAATGCGGGCGCTGTCACATTGCCTGCGAGGACACTTCGCATCAGGCGATCACCAATCTCGTCAATGGCGCACGTCATTTCGAGGTGATCGACGAGGAATGCGTCGGCTGCAATCTCTGCGTCAATGTCTGCCCGGTCGAGAACTGCATCACCATGGAGCAGATCGGCGGCGTCGATCCACGCACCAAGGCGCCGATTGCGCCGGAATATGCCAACTGGACCACGCATCCAAACAACCCGATGGCTGTGACGGAAGCGGCAGAATAGAAACGAAAAAGCGCCGGATTTCTTCCGGCGCTTTTTAATAATTAGGCCTGTTCCTGAAACTGATCCCATGCGCGCATCGCGTCGGCGGCATACATCAAAGCCGGGCCGCCGCCCATGTAGACGCACATGCCCATGACTTCCGCTATCTCCTGACGTGTTGCACCCAAATCCTTCAGCGCCTTGATGTGAAAGCCAATGCAGCCGTCGCAACGCTGGGTCACGCCAATGGCCAGCGCGATAAATTCCTTCGTCTTCTTGTCGATCTCACCATCGGCGCTGGCGCTCTTGGCCAGCCCGTAAAAGCCCTGCATCGTATCGGGAACCGCCTTGCGCAGCTCTGCCGTATAAGCGGAGATGTCCTTGGTTATATTACGGTAATCCTTCGTCATGATCTCTTCCTCAATTGCGCCTTGCCTAAGGCTGATTATCAGTTTATATTTATCTCATATCATAGTTTTATGAATTGTAAAGAAGATAAAATGAACCCGAATGATCGCATGCGGTACAAGGTGGACGATGTTGCCGGATTTCTCAAAGGTCTGGCGAGCGCGCACCGGCTGTTGATCCTGTGCTCGCTGGCCGATGGCGAAAAAAACGTCACCACGCTGATCGAGGAGACCGGCCTCGCTCAGACGTCGATGTCGCAGCATCTGGCAAAACTAAAGGAAGAAGGCATCGTGCAGCATAGGCGCGATCACCGCGCACTTTATTATTCCATCGCGCATCCGGCGGTGACGGAATTAATGTCGGTTCTTTACGATCATTTCTGCAAGGAAGACGTGGAAAAACGCGCCTGAATGCTTTGCGACAGCAGGGCCACCGGGCGCGTCAGGTCGCCGGGCGGATTCCACAAGAGTTCCTCGATCTCGCTGGATGCCACCGGCACCTGGTCGTCTTTCAGGGTCAGATGGAAAAGCTCCGCTTCCACGGTCGCGTCCACCTCATTGGCGGCTGGCGCCGACATCTTCGCCGCATAGCGCAACTGGCTCGCGTCGATATGGATGCCCAGTTCTTCCTCGATCTCACGGATGAGCGCGATTTCGGGCTGTTCGCCCTGATCGATCTTGCCGCCGGGCTGGAAGAATATGCTGCTGCCACGCTTGCGCACGAGCAGAAACCGGCCTGCCTCGTCGCGAATGATGGCTGCGGAAATACGAATCGTTTTCATGATGTGGCAGGTTCGTCCCGCGGGCGAATTCCGTCAAGAATGATGGCGCTGACCGCGGCCGCCGTTTCGTCGTAAAAGCCGGGTTTCTGGGTGCGGTCCTCCAATATTGCGGAAATCTGCACCGAAAAATCCGAATAATGCTGCGTCACCGCCCAGATCGTGAAGATTAGGTGGTAAGGGTCGACCGGCGCGATGCGCTTTTCCGCAATCCAGCGATGGATGACAGCGGCCTTTTCATCGACAAGCTGTTTCAGATGCCCTTTCAGGAAATCGGAAATGGCAGGCGCGCCATGCAGAATTTCATTGGCGAAAAGCCGCGAGGCTTCCGGCTTTTTGGCCGATATTTCCAGCTTCACCGCGATATAGCGGCGCAATTCATCCAGCGGATCGCCCTCCGGGTCGATATTCTCGAAAGGCTCGAGCCAGGTGGCGAGCGTATCTTCCAGAACGGTCACATAGATGTTCTGCTTGCGCGGAAAATAATAAAGAAGATTGGGCTTCGACATGCCCGCCTTCTCGGCGATCTGGTCGATGGTCGAGCCGCGAAATCCGTAATTTGAAAACACTTCCAGCGCAGCGTCGAGAATGAGCCGGCGATTGATGCCCTGAATGCGCGTCGCACCTTCCGTCTTTTCGGGCGCGGTTGGGTCCGAAGACGGGGGCGCGGATGGGGCTGTGGCCATTTGACACCTTTCGGCAGTGTAGAATTTTTCAAAAGCGCTTGACCGTCTTCGAACGCTCTTCTAGCCTGCATTTTGACCAACTAGTCAAGTTTTTGCAAATCAGCAAAAATATTGCGGCCAAAGAGCCGGGTCGCGGGAACATTATAAGCGGGTGGATACGAGCCAGAACCAGAATTGGCGGGGTATCCAACGCATCCATACAATGAGGAGGTCGAGCGCATGGTGCTCACCAGTAATCTCAGAGTCAATGGCGACCGCCTGTGGGACAGCCTGATGGATATGGCCAGGATTGGCCCGGGCCTGCGCGGCGGTAATAATCGCCAGACGCTGACCGATGAAGACGGTGAAGGCCGCAAGCTTTTCCAGTCCTGGTGCGAAAAGGCCGGTCTTTCGATGACCGTCGACACGATGGGCAACATGTTCTTCCTGCGTCCGGGCGAAGACGCCGATGCCGACCCCGTCTATATGGGCAGCCATCTCGACACGCAGCCGACCGGCGGCAAATATGACGGCGTGCTGGGCGTTCTCGGCGGGCTCGAAGTCATGCGCACGCTCAACGACATGAATATCCGCACCAAGCGCCCCATCGTGGTCACCAACTGGACCAATGAGGAAGGCACCCGTTTTGCGCCCGCCATGCTGGCATCGGGTGTGTTCGCAGGCGTGCTGGATCAGGATTGGGCCTATGCGCGCACCGACGCCAAGGGCAAGAAATTCGGCGATGAGCTGGAGCGTATCGGCTGGAAGGGCGACGAGCCTGTCGGCAAGCGCAAAATTCACGCCATGTTCGAATTGCATATCGAACAGGGACCGATCCTAGAAGCGGAAAACAAGGATATCGGCGTCGTCACCCACGGTCAGGGCCTGTGGTGGCTGCAAGTGACGCTGACCGGCAAGGAAGCGCATACCGGCTCGACCCCGATGAAGATGCGCAAGAATGCCAGCCTCGGCCTTGGCAAGATGCTGCAACTCGTCAACGAAATCGCCATGGCGCATCAGCCGGATGCGGTTGGCGGCGTCGGCCATATCGATGTGTCGCCCAATTCGCGCAATGTCCTGCCGGGGACGGTGGTGTTCACCGTGGATTTCCGCTCGCCCAATCAGGCTGTGCTCGACGGCATGAAGGCGCGTTTTGAAAAGGAAGCGCCGAAGATTGCCGAGGAACTGGGCATCGGCATCGAGATCGAAGTGGCAGGCCATTTCGATCCCGTCACCTTCGACAAGGGCTGCGTGGAAGCCATCCGCAATGCCGCCGAACGGCTTGGCTACAGCCATCGCGATCTTGTTTCGGGTGCTGGCCACGATGCCTGCTGGGTCAATCGCGTCGCTCCGACGGCCATGGTCATGTGCCCCTGCGTCGACGGGTTGAGCCACAATGAAGATGAGGAAATTTCGAAGGACTGGGCGTCGGCTGGGACCGACGTGCTTCTGCATGCCGTATTGGAGACTGCTGAAATTGTAAGCTGATTTCACTGCCATCCAATACGGCTTCTGTTTCGCAACAAAACCAAAAAGGGGAACGAACAGTGGCCAGTAAAGTGATCAAAGGCGGCACAGTCATTACCGCCGACCGCACCTTTAAAGCCGACGTTCTCATCGAAGGCGAGAAGATTGCTGCCGTTGGCGACAATCTGACCGGCGATGAAATTATCGACGCGACCGGATGTTATATCATGCCGGGCGGCATCGATCCGCATACCCATCTGCAAATGCCCTTCATGGGCACTTATTCGTCCGACGATTTCGACACCGGCACGGCGGCAGCCCTTGCGGGCGGCACGACGATGGTGGTCGATTTCGTGCTGCCGGATTCCGAGGGCAATCTGCTCGACGCGCTTCAGGAATGGTTCCAGAAAGCGGGCAAGGCGCGCACTGATTATTCGTTCCACATGGCCATCACCGGCTGGAACGAGCGCACCTTCAACGAGATGGCCGAAGTGGTGAAGCGCGGCATCAACACCTTCAAGCATTTCATGGCCTATAAGGGCGCGCTGATGGTGAATGACGACGAGATGTTCGCCTCGTTCCAGCGCTGCGCGGAACTGGGCGCCATGCCGCTCGTTCACGCCGAAAACGGCGATGTTGTCGCCCATTTGCAGGCCAAGCTGATGGCCGAAGGCAATGACGGGCCGGAAGCCCATGCCTATTCGCGCCCGCCGGAAGTCGAAGGCGAAGCCACCAACCGCGCCATCATGATCGCCGATCAGGCAGGCGTGCCGCTTTATGTCGTGCATGTTTCCTGCGAGCAGAGCCATGAAGCGATCCGCCGCGCCCGGCAGAAGGGCATGCGCGTGTTCGGCGAGCCGCTGATCCAGCATCTGACGCTGGATGAAAGCGAATATCATAACAAGGACTGGGATTATGCGGCGCGCCGCGTGATGTCGCCGCCCTTCCGCGATAAGGTCAATCAGGACAGCCTCTGGGCAGGTCTTGCGGCGGGCAGCCTGCAATGCGTCGCAACCGACCATTGCGCCTTCACCACCGAGCAGAAGCGCTATGGCATTGGCAATTTTACCAAAATTCCCAATGGCACTGGCGGCCTGGAAGAACGTCTTCCGGTTCTGTGGTCGCGCGGCGTTGGCACCGGTCGCCTGACGCCGAACGAATTCGTCGCGGTGACATCGACCAATATTGCAAAAATCCTCAATATCTATCCGCGAAAAGGCGCTGTGCTGCCGGGCGCCGATGCCGATCTGGTGATCTGGGACCCGGAAGCCACCAAGAAGGTTTCGGCCAAGACGCAGCACTCCTCCATTGATTACAATGTGTTCGAAGGGTTCGAGCTGAAGGGCCTGCCGGTCGTGACGCTCTCTCGCGGACGCATTGCCTATAACAAGGGCAAGGTTACCGCCGAGCCGGGCGACGGTCGCTTCATCGAACGCGAGCCGAACGGCGCGGTGAACAAGGCATTGTCGCAGTGGAAGGAAATCGTCGCTCCGCGTAAGGTAGAACGCAGCGCAGAACATATGCCGATAGGAGTCTGACACATGGCTCTGGCTCAGCTTCGGGAACCGCGCATGAATGTGAATGACAGCATGGCCCCGGAGAGGGGCTTGATCGATGCGCAGACGGTGATCGACATCAAGGATCTGTCATTGGTTTTCGAGACCAATGACGGGCCGGTTCATGCGCTGTCCAATATCAATCTCGCCATTCAACGTGGCGAGTTCGTTTCCTTTATCGGTCCTTCGGGTTGCGGCAAGACCACGCTGATGCGTGTGGTGGCCGATCTCGAACAGCCGACGTCGGGTTCGGTGATGGTCAACGGCAAGACGCCTGAAAAGGCGCGACTTGACCGCTCATACGGCTATGTGTTTCAGGCGGCAGCCCTGTTTCCATGGCGCACGATCGAGGACAATATCAGCCTGCCGCTGGAAATCATGGGCTACGCCAAAGCGGAGCGCCAGGCGCGGATCGAGAAGAACCTTGCACTGGTCAATCTGTCCGGCTTCGGCAAGAAATTTCCCTGGCAGCTTTCCGGCGGCATGCAGCAGCGCGCTTCCATCGCCCGCGCGCTGTCGTTTGATCCCGACATGCTTTTGATGGACGAACCCTTCGGCGCGCTCGATGAAATCGTGCGCGACCACCTCAATGAACAGCTTCTGAAACTGTGGGCTGCGACCCGCAAGACCGTGATCTTCGTCACCCATTCGATCCCGGAAGCCGTGTTTCTTTCCACCAAGATCGTTGTGATGAGCCCGCGTCCGGGCCGCATTCATGAAATCATCGATTGCGACCTTGGACCCGACCGGACGCTGGATATTCGCGAATCGGAAGCGTTTCTGAAAATCGCCCATCGCGTGCGCGAAGGTCTGCGGCTGGGGCATATTCATGAGTAGAGCGCGCGACGCATATTTTATCATAAGAGGCCGCAGATGAAGGCCTTCCTGCACGATAAATTCATTCCCGTGACGACGGTTCTCGCCGTGTTCGTCGCGCTCTGGTATGGGCTGGCGGTATTTCTGAATGCGCCCTTCGAGCGCGATCAGGCGGGCCGCGCCGGAACGGAGATTTCGTTTTCCACGCTCGTCTCCAATACAATGAGCCAGGAGCGCCCGGTTCTGCCAGCGCCGCATCAGGTGGCGCAGGAAATCTGGAAGACCGTCTTCGACGTCAAACCAAGCTCCAAGCGCAGCCTCGTCTATCACGGCTGGGTCACGCTTTCCTCGACGCTGCTGGGCTTTGCGCTGGGTTCGCTTCTCGGCATTGCACTGGCGGTCGGCATTGTCCATTCGCGCACGCTCGACAGAAGCCTGATGCCCTGGATCATCACCTCGCAGACCATCCCTATCCTCGCCATCGCGCCGATGATCATCGTGGTGCTGAACGCCATCGGCATATCGGGCCTGCTGCCGAAAGCCTTCATTTCAACCTATCTGTCCTTCTTCCCTGTGGCCGTCGGTATGGTGAAGGGATTGCGGTCGCCGGATGTGATGCATCTCGACCTCATGCGCACCTATAATGCGTCCCGCGCGCAGGTGTTCTGGAAGCTGCGCTGGCCAGCGGCCATGCCGTTTCTCTTCACATCGATGCAGATTGCCGTCGCCATCAGCCTTGTTGGCGCCATCGTCGGGGAATTGCCGACCGGCGCCGTGGCCGGGCTTGGCGCGCGTTTGCTCGCCGGCTCCTATTATGGACAGACGGTGCAGATCTGGGCCGCACTCATCGCTGCCGCCGTCATGGCCGGGGCCTTGGTGGCATTGGTCGGGCTGGTGGCGCGCATCGTCAACAGCCGCATGGGCGCGAAGCCGGAAAGGGCAGCGGCATGATGACCGGCATCCTCTCCGTAGTCGCCATCATTGCAGTGTCGTGGGTGATTGTGGGCTGGGTTTCCAGCCTCAAGGCCCGCACCCCGCAAGGCCAGAAGCTGCTCGACATTGCGGTCCCTGCCCTGTTCGGCATCGCCATGCTGGTGCTGTGGGAAGCAACCGTCCGGCTGTTTGCCATACCGCAAGTGCTGCTGCCTGCACCTTCCGCCATCTGGGCGCGGATCGTCGATTCCGTACTGATCCTGTGGGCGGATTTCCGCCAGACCTTCATGAAGGCGGTCATCATCGGTTATGTCGCCGGTTGCGGGCTGGGCTTCATCACTGCCATCGTGGCGGACCGCATCCCCTTCCTGCGCAAAGGCCTGTTGCCGCTCGGCAATCTGGCGGCGGCGCTGCCTATCGTCGGCGTCGCGCCAATCATGGTGATGTGGTTTGGCTTCGGCTGGGAGTCCAAGGCTGCCGTCGTCATCATCATGACCTTCTTCCCCATGCTGGTGAACACGGTCGCAGGCCTTGCCAGCACGGGATCGATGGAACGCGACCTGATGGAGACCTATGGCTCCAATTACTGGCAGACGCTGGTGAAGCTGCGCCTGCCCGCCGCCATGCCCTTCATCTTCAACGCGCTGAAGATCAATTCCACGCTGGCGCTGATCGGCGCTATTGTGGCGGAATTCTTCGGCACGCCGATTGTTGGCATGGGCTTCCGCATTTCGGCTGAGATCGGCCGCATGAATGTGGACATGGTCTGGGCCGAGATTTTCGTGGCCGCGCTTGCGGGTTCGCTCTCTTACGGGCTTATCGCGCTGATCGAGCGCAAAGTGACATTCTGGCACCCTTCTTACAGGCGGGGGTAAGCCTTTCCGGCGAAGGCGCATAGTGCTTTTGCAGGAAGTGCGTAAATGTAAGCAGATCCGGTATCTGCCACCATAAGGCGGGACCGTCAACCAGAGGAGAACCAAGCATGAAGAAGGCAATATCCATAGGCCTTGCAACAGCCGGACTTGCGCTCACACTCATGAGCACGACGGCCATGGCCGCAGACAAGCTGACCTTGCAGCTCAAATGGGTCACGCAGGGCCAGTTCGCAGGCTATTATGTAGCCAAGGACAAAGGTTTCTATGACGAAGAAAAGCTCGACGTCGAGATCAAGCCGGGCGGTCCGGACGTAGCGCCGCCGCAGGTGATCGCCGGTGGCGGTGCGGATGTGGTGGTGGACTGGATGCCGTCGGCGCTCGCCACCCGCGAAAAGGGCGTTCCGCTGGTCAACATCGCCCAGCCTTTCAAGAAGTCGGGCATGATGCTGACCTGCCGCAAGGAAACTGGCATCACCAAACCGGAAGATTTCAAGGGTCGCACGCTGGGCGTCTGGTTCGGCGGCAATGAATATCCGTTCCTGTCCTGGATGAACCATCTGAAAATCCCGACCACGGGCGGCAAGGATGGCGTCACGGTTCTCAAGCAGGGCTTCAATGTCGATCCGCTGATCCAAAAGCAGGCCGACTGCATCTCGACCATGACCTATAATGAATATTGGCAGGTGATCGATGCCGGTATTCCAGCCGACCAGCTCGTGGTCTTCCCTTATGAAGAACAGGGCGTGGCGACGCTGGAAGACGGTCTCTATGTGCTTGAAAAGAGCCTTGACGATCCGGCCATGGTCGACAAGCTGGCACGCTTTGTCCGCGCTTCGATGAAGGGCTGGCAATACGCATCCGAGCATCCTGACGAAGCCGCCGATGTCATTCTCGACAATGATTCTTCCGGTGCGCAGAAGAAGGAAGTTCAGGAGCGCATGGTCAAGGAGATCGCCAAGCTGATCGAGGGCTCAGACGGCACGCTCGATGTTGCCGCTGCCGACCGCACGGTTGAAACGCTGCTCGGCGGCGGTTCCGATCCGGTCATCACCAAGAAGCCGGAAGGCGCATGGACCGCCAAGGTCACCGACGCGATGAAGAAGTAATCGTCGCCGGCTAAGACTTTGTTTTTACGCATTATCCCACGCAAAACCGCTACGCACTTTTGCTGGAAATGCTCTAATAAAAAACCCGGAAGCGTGCTTCCGGGTTTTTGTTTGTCTATGCCGTATTTTACTTGAATTTTTCTTCCAGAGCCACAGCCCGAACAAGCTCGCGTTCCAGACGCGCTTCTTCCTCGACCTTTGGCTTGGTAAAGCGTCCAAGCAGCAGATAGGCCACCGGCGTCACATAAAGTGTGGCAATGGTTGCAAGGCCAAGACCGCCGACGATCACCCAGCCGAGCGCCACCCGGGCTTCAGCCCCGGCCCCGCTTGCCAATATCAGCGGCACGCCGCCAAGCACGGCGCAGATCATCGTCATGCAGACCGGACGCAGGCGGATATTGGATGCTTCCTCAACCGCCTCGCGCACGCTCAACCCCTTGTCGCGCAGCTGATCGGCGAATTCGACGATCAAAATGCCGTTCTTGGCCATGATGCCAACCAGCAGCACAAGGCCGATCTGGCTATAGACATTGAGGCTGGTGCCGGTCAGCATCATCGCGATAACCGCGCAGCCAAGACCGAGCGGCACCGTCGCCATGACGATCAGCGCACTGACAAAACTTTCAAACTGCGCCGCCAGCACCAGCAGAATGATGATGATGGCAAAGCCGAACACCATGGCAAGACCGGTCGAGGTTTCGCTGAGCGTCGAGGCTTCAGCCAGCGGAATGATATGGCTGCCCGGCGGCAGCAACGGGGCTGCAATTTCCTGTGCTGCCGTGAAGGCATTGCCGAGCGCAAAATCAGCGCGCAGGCCGGTGGTGATGGCCACTGAACGTTGGCGCGTTTCACGATCAAGCTGCGGCGGCACCGCCTTTTCAACAACGGTCGCGATGGATGACATCGGCACATAGCGACCGTCCGCCGCCTTCATGAAGATGTTTTCAAGATCGGTCGGGTCGTTGATCGGATTGGTGGTTGCGACGAATTTCACGTCGAAACTGCGGTCGCCGACATAGACCGAGCCGATCTTGCGGCCGTCCAACACCGACTGCACGGCATTGGCAAGGCCGGTAATGTCGATGCCAAGATCGGAGGCGCGCTCACGGTTGATCTCGACGGAAAGCTGCGGCTGGGTCGGTTCCACCGACAGGCGCGGCTGCACAAAGCGCGGATCTTTTTCCAGCGCCGCCACAACAGCCTGCGCGGCAGGCTGCAACTTGGCGTAATCGCTGCCGACAATGGCGAATTGCAGGCCGTTACCCGCGCCGCGAATACCGAGACTGTTCGGCTGCGTCGAGAAAATGCGCACGGCGGTAATGTTCTGTACCCGCTTGGTGATATCCGCCATGATCTCCTGCTGGCTACGGTGACGCTCCTTCCATGGGGCAAGTGTGAGCACCATGAAGCCATTATTGGAAGAGCCGCCGGAACCGGCAATGGCATAGGTGGTGACAATCTCACCATCATCGCGCAGGGGCTGGATTGCCTCCTCGATCTTGTTGAGCTGCGATTGCAGGAAGTCCACGCTGATGCCTTGCGGCCCGTTGATCCGCAGCACCGCAACCGCACGGTCTTCCGAGGGTGTCAGCTCCTGTCGGATCGTGCCAAAGACCACGACCGATGCGCCGCCGAAAAGCAGCGCCACCAGCACAACAACCCACGGCGCGGCCAGACAGGCATGAAGCGTCTTGCGATAAAAACCGGCAAGCGCGCCGCCGATGCGACGCAGAAACAGCGGACCATGCGCGCCTTCCGTCTCGCCTGTACCTTCTTTCAGAAAGCGCGAGGCCAGCATCGGGCAAAGCGTCAGCGCCACGACAGACGACAGCAAAACCGCGATGGCCAGCACGAAGCCGAACTCGCGGAACAATCCGCCCGCCTGCCCCGGCAAAAACGAAATCGGCACGAACACGGCGGCAAGCGTCAGCGTCGTCGCGATGACCGCAAAGAACACTTCCTGCGTGCCGAGCACGGCTGCGGCGCGCGGGCCCATGCCCTGATTGCGCCGGCGCACGACATTTTCCAGCACCACGATGGCGTCATCGACCACCAGACCGGTGGCAAGCACCAGCGCCAGCAAGGTCAAAATATTGATGGAAAAGCCCGCGAGATAGATCGCCGCAACGGTGCCGATCAGCGCCACCGGCATGGAGAGCGCCGGAATGAGCGTGGCGCGAATATCCCACAGAAACATGAAGATGATCGCCACCACGATAATCACCGAAGCAATCAGCGCAATCTCGACTTCGTGGATAGCGCCGTTGATGAAGCTTGCATCATCGCTGGTAACGGCAATGTTCACGCCCGGCGGCAAGGTTTGCTGAAGATTGGCGACGGCAGCGCGAACGCCCTGCGAAATATCGAGCGTGTTGGACTGCGCCTGTCGCACAATGCCAAGGCCGATTGCCATCTTGCCGTTGGAGCGCACAGCCGAACTTTCGACATCCGGCCCAAGCGTCACAGTGGCGACATCACGGATCTGCGTGCGGCCCTTGATATAGACATTCTCGAAATCTTCGGGCTTTTCCAGATTGGCGGTTGCGCGCACCACGATGGCCTGATCGGAGCTGCGCAACGATCCGGCTGGCGCGTCAAGCCCCATGGAATTGAGCGCGGTCGCCACATCGGCCAGTGTCAGCCCGTAGCTTGCCAGACGCGCCTGGTTGATGTCGATGCGGAAAATCTTGGCGCGGTCGCCATTGATCTGCACATCGGCCACGCCCGGCACCGCCGAGAGCACATCCTGTATCTGGTCTTCGATCAGCACGGTCATGTCGTCGACGGACATGGTGTCCGAGGTGACGGCCAGTCGCATCACGGGATCGGCGTTTGAATCCGCCTTGATGATGCGGGACGGGTCAGCCTCTTCCGGCACCGTATTGGCGACGCGCGAAATCGCATCGCGCATATCGGCGGCGGCAACATTGAGATCGACGCCATCATTGAACTCAACCGTCACGCGGCTGCGCTCGAAAGAGGATGTCGAGGAAATCGACTTCACGCCGGACACACGCGCAACGGCGTTTTCCAGCACCTGCGTCAGCTGCCGGTCGATGGTTTCGGCGGACGCGCCGCTAAAATCCGTGCTGATCGTGACGACGGGACGATCCACATCGGGCAATTCGCGAATATCGACGCCGGTGAAAGCGGCAAGACCTGCCACGACGATCAGAACATTGATGACGAAAGCGAAGACCGGGCGGCGAATGAAAAGTGCCGTCGAACCGCCGCGCTCGGCGGATGATGGTTTATGACTGCTCACCAGCGCCCCCTCAACCGGCTATAGGTTTTGCAGCCGCGGGGTCGGCGCGGGCCGTGCCCTGCGCATCCATTACGCGCACGGGAGCCTCATCGCGAACAGTCTGGACCCCTTGCGTAACGATCATGTCGCCCTGCTTGACCGGACCATCCAGAAGAATGCTGGTGGCATTGCGCTGCACGACCCGCACGGCAACCTTCTTCGCCAGACCTTGCTCGATGCGCCAGATATAAGAGCCGTCCGCGCCCCACTGGATCGCGAGCGGATCGACGGATGGAAAACGATTGCCGGGAAACAGCACCGTGACGAAGAACGACATGCCTGCGCGCAGACGGTCTTCCGAATTGTCGACCTCGGCCCGCACATGCAGCGTGCGGCTCGCCTCGTCGATCATATTGTCGACGGCGTTGATTTCGCCCTTGTGGGTTTCGCCCGGAAAGGCGGTTGTTGACGCCGTCAGCGGCTGGCCCACCTTGATCTGCGGCGCAAAACGCTCGGGAACCCAGATATCGACCAGCATCTTGGAGCGGTCGTCGATGCGCGCAATCGAGGTCTGGGCGGTGACATAGTTGCCTGCATTGACAGGCAGAATGCCCACCACGCCGGAGATCGGCGAGCGCACCGTGCGGCGGCTCAAGGCAAGCTGCGCATCCTTCAAAGCAAGCTGCGCATTGGCGACGGCGAGCTCGGCTTCGACCGCCTGAACACCGGTCGCGGTGTTGGTGGCGCGCAGCCGCTCAATACGCTGGCGGGTCGTCTCGGCATCTTTCAGGGCCGTTTCGGCCTTGGCGACGACGATCGTCTCCGTATCGGAATCGAGTTCCGCAATCGGATCGCCAGCATTGACGGTATCGCCGGCCTTGACGAACAGCTTGTTCATATAGCCACTGGAATAAGGCGTGATCGACACTGTGCTGAGCGCACGCGCAGACCCGATGGCGGTCAGGCGATTGTTGATCGTCTCTTCACTGGCCGGTTCGACGACGACCAGCGGCGCCCTCGCGCCGGTTCTGGCAGCGGATTGCTGAGTGCGACGCGCATCGCTGCCTGCGGCAGCGTCCTCCGGCGCAGCATTCTTCTGTTTATAAACGTACCAGCCGCCCGCAGCGGCCAGGACAATAAGCAGGCAGAGTGCAATCTGCTTCCAGGATTTCATTCAGCTCTCCGGCAGAACCCGTTCCGTCGCTGACGGAGAGGTCCTGTCTTTTAAAAAATATACTTTTTTGCACGACACGTCGAATGCCGCGCCATCAGGGCATTCCATCTGCAACGTCTTTACGGCCTGCCTATGACACAGATTCGATGGAGAAATAGCGAACACATCCCCATAATGCTTTTTTTGCATCGCCTCCCAAGAAGGTCGAATTAAATTTCGGTAATCCTTGCAGGCAATATGCGACGAAGCACATTTAAATCGATACAATAAAGCCTGTTGGAAATCTGCCCCGGCACCATATATAGGAAGCTATATTTATTGCAGTATCGAGACGTATAGGCGTATCGGAGCATATCGGGCGTATCGGACGCGCTGCACCGGCAACAGCCCCGACGCTGTCTATTTGGAATCAGGTTATGGCGGTTTTTGAAAAGACCATAGTTCCGGGCGTTGCTCCGATAGAGACCGCTGCGCAGGACAAAAGCGCGGAGGACCGCACATCGCCTGCGCAATTTACACGTTTGCGCTGGCAAAACCGCCTTTCCAGCAAGCTCCTTCTATTGATCGTGCTCGCCGTTCTGGTGGCGGAAGTTCTGATTTTTGTGCCGTCCATCGCCAATATGCGACTGCGCTGGCTGACATCGCGGCTCGATACGGTGGGCGCGGTCAGCGAAGTGCTGGCGGCAAGCGCGAATATGGATGTGCCGCGCGCCATTCAGGACAAGGTGCTGCTCGTCACCGGCACCAAGGCGATCGCGCTGCGTGAGGCCGGCGCCTCTCGCCTGCTCGCCATGTCGGAAGTGCCCGGCAAGATCGATCAGGTTATCGACCTCGACAATGTCAGCGAAGCGGCGTCCATCTGGGATGCCTTCAGCACGCTATTCTCTGGCGGCGACCGGACATTGCGCATCTATGGTTCCGTTTCACCCACCTCCGCGCCCGGCCGTGTGATTGAAATCGTCACCTCCGATGCGCCCATGCGGCGCGCCATGCTGATCTATGCCCGCAATGTGGCCGTTATCTCGCTGATTATCTCGGTGATTGCCGCCAGCCTCATCTATCTCATCATCCATGAAATGCTGTTGCGCCCGGTGCGCATCATGCATCGCA
Organism: Pseudomonadota bacterium; assembly: GCA_023451915.1. The sequence continues at coordinate 17,219 of JAEXXS010000005.1, forward strand.
ACATGATCGACTTCGCGACAATGCCCGACAATCCAGCGCTCATTCTGGTGCCGGAAAACCGCAAGGACGAGTTCGGTATCGCCCAGCGGCAGATTTCTCACATCCAGAGTGACCTGCAACGTACGCTGAAAGAACAGAAGCATCTGGCCGATCTCGGGCTTGCCGTGTCGAAGATCAATCACGACATGCGCAACATTCTGGCCTCGGCGCAATTGATGTCGGACCATCTTGCGGACGCCAAGGACCCGATGGTGAAACGGTTTGCACCCAAACTCATCCGCACGCTCAGCCGGGCCATCAGCTATTCGGAAAGCGTCATCGCCTACGGGCGCTCGCAGGAAGCGCCGCCAACCCCGCGCCGTGTCAACCTGCACGCCATCGTCACGGATGTGCAGGAAAGCCTCAATCTGGAAAGCGAAAGCGGCATCGAGTTCGACAATCGCATTCCCGACGACTTCGAACTGAACGTCGATTCGGAACAGCTGTTCCGTGTGCTCAGCAATCTGTGCCGCAATTCCGTGCAGGCGATGGAGCGCGACGCGACCGGTGGCGCTGCCGCGGTGAAACGCCTGACGCTTTCTTCAGGACGGATCGGCTCCACGGCCATCATCGGCGTCGAGGATACGGGGCCGGGCCTGCCGCAAAAAGCGCGCGATAACCTCTTCACGGCCTTCAAGGGCTCGACGCGCAGCGACGGCACGGGCCTCGGTCTTGCCATCGCGCAGGAGCTCATTCGCGCCCATGGCGGCAGTATCGAGCTTCGGGAAGACCGCCCGATCGGCGCGCATTTCGAGATTCGCCTGCCTGATTTGCCTCCGCAGCGCGAGAGAGAACAGACGCGGCGCGAAGAAACTGCCTGACTGTGGAAAAACCCCAGGGAAAACAACGGCGAAGAAGCCCGGAAATCCGGGCTTTGACAAGAAATATTCACAGAACGGCATTTTTTTCTCACAAGACGCTTGCATTTAGCAATGGGTCCGATTATCAACCGCCCATCGCCGCAGCGAGCGGCACAAAGGCAAGCACCCGTAGCTCAGCTGGATAGAGCACCAGACTACGAATCTGGGGGTCAGAGGTTCGAATCCTTTCGGGTGCGCCATTTTTTTTCAAGCATTTAGCGAAGATGTCACGACAGGCTGATCGTCAGATCGGGCTTCGCTTTTGTGGTTATTCCACTGCAAAACCAATTGTTCGCGTCGTCTGAGCAGAATGCCGCGACGGTGAAGCGGCCTCGCCTACTCCACTCTATCCATAACGCACTGATATGTGACGCCCTGAGAGGTGATTGCGATTTTGGACAAGGTCTCGAATGCAATTTCGTAGCCCTCGCCCGCAAACTTGCTGCCGGAACTTGAGGGCACCCTTTCAAGAAGACGGTCGCGGCTAAAAGCGCTCAATCGGATATGGTCAGGATCGTCAATCGACGTGAAGACATCGATGACATTGTCGTGGTCGCACACATAAGAGATGCGGTCCTGATCGGCCTCAGCATGGGCCGGAGACGGCGTCAGGATCAAAACGGCACCGAACAGCCAACGCATGGAAAACTCCCTCCTGAGTCCCGCCACACGCTTCCATCTGATTGAAGCAGACAGGCGTTGATGGCTTTGTTTAGAGCTCGACTTTCCCACATAACGAATTGTCGTCGAGCCGCGCAAGGGATCATGCAATCGACCGCTATGAAAAGCAGAACGAGCAAGAGCAATACGCAAACATTATCGCGTAAAATGCAGCATTCTTTCCTGGAGAAGAAGTGGTGCCCGGAGGCGGATTCGAACCACCGACACGCGGATTTTCAATCCGCTGCTCTACCAACTGAGCTATCCGGGCATCCTGTAGCAAGCGCTTGGTCTTGCCATGTGGCGGTGTTGGTGTCCGCCGGAAGTGGGTGGGTTATAGCATTAAATTTCGCGCTGTCCAGCACCGTATCGCATTTTTTATGCGCTTTTCTCACAGTTTCTCTAATGAATTGATTTTACAGTGGAAAAAGCGCCAAAAAGCCTAATTGTCGCTCTCGTCCTCGTCGCCCAGCGGCTTGCCCGGAATGACATAGCTTCCCGAAAGCCAGCGATTGAGATCGATGCTTTTGCAGCGCGGCGAACAGAACGGATAGCTGTCCCGAGCCGAAGGCTTGCCGCATTCCGGGCAAGGTCGTGTCGGGCGCAGCGGCGTCACGCGGGCGCCTGCTGCTGCGGATATGTCCTTCTTGCCGTTCATGGCTTAAACCTTAAACTTTTCCGGTGCTCCAGTTGGCGTAGACCGGATAATCACCGTCAGCCAGCAGGCTTACGGTTTCCTGGAGCGGCAGGCCGACCACATTGCTATAGGACCCGACCAGCTTGACGACAAAACTGCCTGCAAGGCCCTGTATGGCATAGCCGCCAGCCTTGCCCCGCCATTCCCCCGAAGAGAGATAGGCGTCAATCTGCTGGCGCGACAGGCGTTCGAAGCGCAGGCGCGTTTCCACCAGCGTCTGGCGCAGATTGCCGTTCGGCAAAACGAGGCAGACGCCCGTGAAGACCTTATGGGTGCGGCCCGATAAAAGACGCAGGCATTCACGCGCCTCATCGGCGGTTTCCGCCTTGGGCAGAATGCGCCGCCCCACCGCGACAACCGTATCGGCCGCGAGCAGGAAGGGCTTGGCGAAATTGGCGTCGCTTTTCAGCTGGGCCAGCGCCGCTTCCGCCTTTTCACGCGACAGACGGCGCGCCAGCGAGCGCGGATGCTCGCTACGCTGCGGCGTCTCATCTATGTCGGCAGGCTGGATATGGTCTGGCTCGATACCGGCCTGCCCCAGCAGTTCGATCCTGCGAGGCGACCCGGAAGCCAGAACCAGCTTGTGTTGCGCAACTGTCGTCAAGAACACCCCCGAAACGGCTGCCCGTGCGTGATAAGCTTACTTGAAGCGGTAGGTGATGCGGCCCTTGGTCAGATCGTAAGGGGTCATTTCGACCAGAACCTTGTCACCAGCCAGAACGCGGATGCGGTTCTTGCGCATACGGCCAGCCGTATGAGCGATGATTTCATGTTCGTTTTCGAGCTTCACGCGGAACATTGCATTCGGCAGCAGTTCCGTAACAACACCCGGAAATTCGAGGACTTCTTCTTTCGCCATGCGATACCTGTTTCTTTCTTCGATAAAAGCGCCCAAAAATGGACTCTGATCCTAAATTTGGCCGGAACCTATATGATTAGGCGGCATTTGTGAACAACGGAATTCCGTGAACTTATTTCGGGCTGAAACGCTGCAAAATCTGAGTCTTCAACCGATCCCGCACATCGCGATAAGCATTCATGATCTGCTCGCGGCTGCCGGTGACCAGCGTGGGGTCTGGCGTCGGCCAATATTCCACATCCACGGAGAAACCGCGCATGCGCTCAAGCACCGTGTGGTGGGCAAGCGGTGTCAGCGTCACGATGAGATCGAAATAGCCGTCGGCCAGTTCTTCAATGCCCCGCGGCTGGCGGTCGTCGAGCGATAGCCCCTCTTCCGAAAGCACCGCATCCACGAATGGATCGCGTTCGCCCCGTTTTACACCTGCGGAAGCCACATATATATTGGGCGGCAGCAGCTTTCTTGCAAGAAGTTCGGCCATCGGCGAGCGGATTGCGTTCTTGCCGCAGACGAAAAGCAGGGATGACGGCAATTTCTGTTTCGGGCCGACATCGCCCTCTCCATCATCCTGCGCGCTTTCGACATCAACAGCGACCATACAGGCTCAACCTCGCCAATGCAGCACGCAGACAAGCGTGAACAGTCGCCGCGCCGTGTCGAAATCAACTTCGATCTTGCCCTTCAGTCGCGCCTGCAAGGTTTGCGACCCTTCATTGTGCAGCCCGCGTCTGCCCATATCGATGGCTTCGATCTTGCTGGGCGTCGCCGAGCGGATCGCCTGATAATAGCTTTCGCAAATCATGAAATAGTCGCGCACAACCCGGCGCAGCGGGGTGAGCGACAATATATGCGTCGCCACCTCAACTCCGCTTTCGCGACTGATGGCGAAGATCAGCCGCGTTTCCATCAGCGAGAGTTTAAGTTTGTAGGGACCGCCGGTCTCGTCGCCGATCGGGTGAAAGGAGTTCTCCTCGATCAGATCGAAAATCGCGACCGCGCGCTCATGCTCGACATCAGGCGTCGACCGCCCGATGGATTCATCGAGTTCGACATCAACTAGACGGGCATTGGGAACGCCAGCGGTCATGATGCCTCATAGATTGAGCCGGATGGCGACAGACTTGGCGTGTGCGTCAAGACCTTCGGCACGCGCGATTTCGATGGCCGCAGGCCCGAGAACCCGCAGCTGGTCGGGGCCGAGCTTGAGAAGCGAAGTACGCTTCATATAGTCAAGCACATTCAGGCCCGACGAGAACCGGGCCGAGCGCGCCGTCGGCAGCACGTGATTGCAGCCGCCGACATAATCGCCGATCACTTCGGGCGTGTGCGCGCCGATGAAAATGGAACCGGCATTGCGGATTTTCGGCAGCAGCGCTTCCGGGTCCGCAACGGCGATTTCCAGATGTTCGGCAGCAATACGGTTGGCGAGCGGTATAGCCGCCTCGAAATCCTCGACCAGAATGACCGCGCCGAAATCGCGCCAGCTTGCGGTGGCCGTCTCGGCACGCGGCAGGGTCAGCAACTGACGCTCGACCGCGGCCTCGACATCCTTCGCCAATGCTTCGTCATTGGTCATGAGAATGGATTGCGCAGCGGTGTCGTGTTCTGCCTGCGCCAGCAGATCGGCAGCGATCCAGTCCGGATTGTTGTCCTTGTCGGCAATGACCAGCACTTCCGAAGGACCGGCAATCATGTCGATGCCGACCGTACCAAACACAATGCGCTTGGCCGCCGCGACATAGGCATTGCCGGGACCGACGATCTTGGCGACCGGCCTGATGGTTTCCGTGCCATAGGCAAGGGCTGCAACCGCCTGCGCGCCGCCGACGCGATAGATTTCCGATACGCCTGCGAGACGTGCTGCAACCAGCACCAGCGGATTGAGAATACCGTCGGGTGCTGGAACAACCATGACGATGCGCTCGACGCCCGCTACCTTGGCAGGCACGGCATTCATCAGGACCGAGCTTGGATAGCTCGCCGTGCCGCCCGGCACATAAAGGCCGACCGCCTCGATTGCCGTCCAGCGCGAACCCAGTTCTACGCCGAGCGCATCGGTGTAGCGGTCGTCCTTGGGCAATTGCCGCGCATGATGGCTTTCAATGCGCTGATGCGCCAGTTTCAGCGCCTCGACGGTGGATGCGGGCGCAAGGTCAAAAGCCGCGTCGATTTCCGCTTCCGTGACGGCAATGCCGGTCTTTTCCAGATCGATGCGGTCGAAACGGCGCGAATAGTCGATCAGCGCCGCATCGCCTTCACGGCGCACACGCTCAACAATTTCGCGTGCTGCGCGGTCCACGTCTTCCGAAACTTCGCGCTTGCCGGACAGAAAAGCCGCGAATTGCTGTTCGAAGTTCGGATCGGTTTGTCTGAGCGTCGTGACCACGCTTTAATTCCTTCAAATAGTCCAGATAAGAGCAACCGTCCGCCTGGCAGCAGACGCGATGCATCGAAGTTAAATAGTCATACGCCGTGACGCGGGAGCGATTCTGTTTCCCAGGCCGCGCCCAGATCCGTCAGCTGCGCTTCGATGCATTCCACCGAAAGACGGATAGCGGCATTTGCCGAGAATGTCAGTTCTATTGTGCCGGCAGGCGTCTCACCGGGAACAAAACCGATGGTGAGCAGCGACAGGACATCGTCCTGCTTCTGGCGGTCGATGCCGGTGGCCTTGGCGGCGGTGACGCGGTTGAAATGCAGGGCGGTGCGGCGGCGCTGATATTGCGGCTTGCGCAGGAATTTCGGACGCGCCTCTTCCCAAACGAAGCGGTTCGCCGTCAGAACGAAGCGCTGTTCCTTGGCGAGATATTGGAGGTCGGAAACTTTGAGAACCGCGTCCTGAAGATGGGCGGACAGGACCTGCAAATCCTCTTCATCCAACGCCACAAGCTTCAACATATCCATGGTCCGCACCGATTTCCTGTCATGTTCAAAACAACCGCCCAACATCGCATATAAATAGGCGGTATGGGTGGTTACGAAGTAACTTTGCCAAATAACTTTGCATGTCGGCAGAAAAAAATCGACAGGCTTTTCAAGCCTGTGATCAATCAGCGTGCCAGAATGAAAAAGCCGGGACCTGGATTAGATCGCTTTTCGATCCGATTGCATCGGATCGGCGCTCTAATCCATTACTCAAACGCGCATCTTATCTGATCGAAGCAGGATCAGAAATCAGTCCAGTGAACTGATTTCCCTGCGGAGACGTTTCACACTTTTCGGGATGCGCTCTAAGTTCCGGCCCTTGCCGATTATCCGCTGATGCGTTCGACATTCGCGCCGCAACGCGAAAGCTTTTCTTCCAGACGCTCGAACCCGCGATCAAGATGATAGACGCGGTTGACGACGGTTTCGCCTTCGGCCGCAAGCCCCGCAATAACCAGCGAGACCGATGCGCGCAGATCGGTCGCCATGACCTGAGCGCCTTTGAGGCGTTCCACGCCTTCAACAGTCGCGGTCTGCCCGGACAGCGAAATCTTCGCGCCGAGACGCGCCAGTTCCTGCACATGCATGAAGCGGTTTTCGAAAATCGTTTCAGTGATGTGCGACGTGCCCTTGGCCTTGGTCATCAGGCCCATGAACTGCGCCTGAAGGTCGGTCGGGAAACCGGGGAACGGATCGGTCGTAACATCGACCGGATGGATGCCATGGCCGTTGCGCACCACGCGCAGGCCGCTATTGGTCTCGGTGATTTCCGCACCGGCCTGACGCAGCGTTTCGAGCGCCGAAGAAAGCAGGCTTTCCTGCGCGCCTTCGAGCAGCACGTCACCGCCGGTCATGGCGACAGCCATGGCATAGGTGCCGGTTTCGATGCGGTCAGGAATGACGCGAACGCGCGCGCCGGAAAGGCTGGTCACGCCCTGCACGTGGATCGTACCGGTGCCTGCACCCGTGATCTTCGCACCCATGGCGTTAAGGCAATCGGCAAGATTGACGACTTCAGGCTCACGCGCCGGGTTTTCGATGATCGTTTCACCCTTGGCGAGAACAGCGGCCATCAGCATGACATGCGTTGCGCCGACCGACACTTTCGGGAAGCGATAGCGCGCGCCGACGAGACCGCCCTTCGGCGCACGCGCCTTGGCATAGCCGTTTTCGATGTCGATTTCCGCGCCCAGCGCCTGAAGGCAATCGAGCAGCAGGTCGACGGGGCGCGTGCCGATGGCGCAGCCGCCCGGCAGCGACACGGTTGCTTCACCCATGCGTGCCAGAAGCGGCCCAATGACCCAGAAGCTTGCGCGCATTTTCGAGACCAGCTCATAAGGCGCGGTGGTATCGACGATGTTGCGGGCGGTAAAATGGATGGTGCGGGAATAAGCGCCGTTCTGGTGTTCGCGGCGACCATTGACCGAATAATCGACGCCATGATTGCTGAGGATGCGGATCAGCTGCTCGACGTCGGCCAGATGCGGCACATTTTCGAGCGTCAGCGTATCGTCGGTCAGGAGCGAAGCGATCATCAGGGGCAGCGCGGCATTTTTTGCGCCCGAGATCGGAATGATTCCATTCAGCTTATTACCGCCGACGATTTTGATGCGATCCATGCTGTTTCCCCTTCTGGGCCGGGGGCCTGCCCCGGTAAACGATTTGAAGCCGTTGGAACGCGTTTCGATCGGGAGAATCGGATCAGCATTCCAACTGTTTGTTTTTAAGCACATCTTGTCCGAAAACCGGTTGACGCTTTTCGGGATGTGCTGTTGCTGCTGCCTGAGCGGCGCGGCGGCGATACATGACAAATGACGAGTCTTACGGCGGAATTACGTTCAAATGCGAATCGCTTTCGAACGACAATGGCAACCGCGAACAGAAATGCGCTTTTACCTTAGCCGACGTTTCTCTTCAAGAAAGGCTTTACCCGGTACTGGCGAACTCTTTATTGGGGCGCGATCGCATCGCCCCGCATTTTCAGTGCGGTCGCATGATGCGCTATTCTGTTTCGCTGCCAGCTTCCTTGTTGGCGCTGGCAATGCCGTCATTGCGCTCGTCCGCCGCGCCGGAGCGTCGCGAGCGCGACTGTTCCTTGCGACGCATCAGATTCGCGCGCAGCTGATCGGCCAGCCGTTTTTTTTGAC
>JAEXXS010000014.1 GCA_023451915.1 Pseudomonadota bacterium
GCGCATCGGTGACGATGCCGAGTTCGCGGCCCGTGCGCGCAATCATGCGCGCATCCCACAGAGCGGATTCGATCAGCACATCTGTGGTGTTCTCGTCGCAACCGGAATGCTCGCCGCCCATGATACCAGCAATCGATTCGGGGCCGTTTTCATCGGCGATGATGTAAATGCCGGGGTTGAGCTTATATTCACGCTGGTCGAGCGCCAGAATGGTTTCGCCAGCCTTGGCGGCACGCACCGTCAGATTGCCCTTGACCTTGGCCGCGTCGAAAACATGAAGCGGACGGCCCTGATCGAAAGTCACGTAATTGGTGATGTCCACCAGCGCATTGATCGGGCGCAGGCCTATGGCCTTCAGACGCTGCTGCATCCATTTCGGGCTCGGGCCATTCTTCACGCCCTTGACCATGCGCAGCGCAAAGCCGAGGCAGAAGGGGTTTTCCGCATCCTGATCGAGAATGATCTTGACCGGCGTTTCGCCTTCGCCCTTGGCGGCGGCTGGCAGCGTGTTCTTCAGCGTGCCAAGACCGGCAGCGGCCAGATCGCGGGCAATGCCGTGAATGCCGGTGCAATCGGCACGGTTCGGCGTGAGGCCGATTTCGATGATCGGATCATCAAGCCCCATATAGGCGGCAAAGCTTGCGCCCACCGGCGCATCTTCGGGCAGGTCGATGATACCATTATGCTCGTCGGAGAGTTCCAGCTCGCGCTCGGAACACATCATGCCAAAGCTCTCGACACCGCGAATCTTGCCGACCGACAGCGTGACATCGAGACCCGGCACATAGTCGCCCGGACGGCCGAGAACACCGACCAGACCCGCGCGGGCATTGGGCGCGCCGCAAACGACCTGAACCGGCTTGCCATCGCCCGTATCGACGGACAGCACGCGCAGCTTGTCGGCATCGGGGTGCTGGGTGGCGCTCACCACCTTGGCGATCTTGAAAGCCTTGAAGGCGGCGCGGTCATCGACCGATTCCACTTCAAGACCGATATCGGTCAGCTTCTCGACGATCTGGTCGAGCGTCGCATCGGTTTCAAGGTGATCCTTGAGCCAGGAAAGCGTGAATTTCATGATCGTGTTCTTTCCTAAATTTCAGCGTTTGAGCACTTCGACAACGCGAAAGCGCTCGCAAAGCAATTCCATATCCGGGGAGAAGCCGCCGTTGCGGCGAAAATAGGCTTCGTGGCCCTTTCGCCATTCTTCCAGCGGGCCTTCGCCCTCCTGTTCCGCAAATGCGGCATCGACCTCATCGAAGCGGCAGACCGTCAGTTCGACTGTTTCGACCACCGCTGCAGGTCGGCCAAGACCATCCAGAACCACATCGCGACGTCCGACGACCGGCATCGGCTCGCCGCCTTCACCGAAAGAGGCAAGCGCGGCGCAGGTCGCAGTCTTACGACCTGCCAATACCAGTGCAAGCAGCTCATCGGCGAGTTCCGGCGAATCGCCAAAGGCGAAAGTCACCGCATCGCGATAAGGTTCGGGCAGTTGCGTCATGCGCTCAGGCCACCAAACAGCGTCGGCAGATCGAGCGGACGGAAACCGTAATGGTTGATCCAGCGCACATCAGCGTCGAAGAAGGCGCGCAGATCCGGCATGCCGTATTTCAGCATGGCGATGCGGTCGATGCCCATGCCCCAGGCAAAGCCCTGATAGACATCGGGGTCGTAGCCGGAAGCGCGCAGCACATTGGGATGCACCATGCCGCAGCCCAGAATTTCGAGCCAGTCATTGCCCTCGCCGAACTTCACATGCGGGCCGGAGCGGTCGCACTGAATATCCACTTCCACCGACGGTTCCGTGAACGGGAAGAAGCTCGGGCGCATGCGCATCGTCACCGACGGCACTTCGAAGAACGCCTTGCAGAACTCTTCCAGCACCCACTTCATGTTGGCGACATTGGCCGACTTGTCGACGACCAGACCTTCAACCTGATGGAACATCGGCGAATGGGTGGCGTCGGAATCCATGCGATAGGTCTTGCCCGGGATCACGATGCGGATCGGCTCGTCGCGGCCTTCCTTGTCGCGGATCGCCGCAAACTTCTCCATCGTGTGGACCTGCACCGGCGAGGTATGGGTGCGAAGCAACTTGCGCTCGCCCTTCTCGTCGGGATTGAAGAAGAACGTGTCGTGCATTTCGCGCGCCGGGTGCCCTTCCGGGAAATTCAGCGCCGTGAAATTGTAGTAATCGGTCTCGATATCCGGGCCTTCGGCAATCGAGAAACCCATATCAGCGAAGATCGCGGTGATTTCATCCACTACCTGCGAAATCGGGTGAATGCGACCGCGCGAAGCAGCGCTTTCCCGAACCGGCAGCGTCACATCAACCTTTTCGCGCTCAAGACGGGCCGCAACGGCCGCCTTGCGCAGCGCAGTCTTGCGCTCGGTCAGCGCGTCGGTGACGCGGTTCTTCAAACCGTTGATCGCCGGTCCCTGAACCTGACGCTCTTCCGGGGTCATGGTGCCGAGCAGTTTCAGCTTCTCGGAAACCGTGCCCTTCTTGCCCAGTGCCGCGACGCGGACCGCTTCAATCGCCTGCTCGTCGCTGGCGGC
>JAEXXS010000015.1 GCA_023451915.1 Pseudomonadota bacterium
CCGGAACTGAGAGAATTAGCCGAAAGGCTTTACGTTCCAGCGTCAGTGGAGGAGCTCTGATGAGAGAAGCTGTAATCGTATCAACTGCGCGTACGCCGATTGGCAAAGCCTATCGCGGAGCTTTCAACGACACGACAGCGCCAGCGCTGGCGGGCCACGCGATTGCCGCTGCCGTCGAGCGCGCGGGCATCGATGGCGCCGAAGTGGAGGACGTCATTCTTGGTGCTGCACTTCAGCAAGGCACGACCCACATGAATATCGCCCGCACGTCCTTGTTGCGGGCTGGCCTTCCGGTTTCAGTTCCGGGCCAGTCGATGGATCGTCAATGCGCATCGGGGCTGATGGCTATCGCAACAGCGGCAAAACAGATCACCGGCGATGGTATGACGATTGCCATTGGCGGTGGCGTAGAGCAGATCTCGCTCGTGCAGAACGAGCATATGAACGTCTATCGCTGGCGCGATCCTTGGCTGACAGAGCATCTGCCCGCTACTTACATGAGCATGATAGAGACGGCGGAGATCGTTTCGGCACGTTATGGTATATCGCGTGAGGCGCAGGATGAATATGCGCTGCAATCGCAGCAGCGCACTGCGGCTGCACAGGCTGCAGGCCGCCTGAACGCAGAAATTGTACCGCTTCGTTCTTCCATGCTGGTCAAGGACAAGGCCACGGGCGAGGTTTCCGCGAAAAGCGTTGAGCTCACGATGGATGAAGGCAACCGCCCCGAAACCACGCTGGAAGGCTTGCGTGGATTGAAGCCGGTCTTTTCCGGTGGTCAGGTGATCGCACAGGGTAATTATATTACCGCTGGCAACGCCTCGCAGCTGTCGGATGGTGCTTCGGCGTCTGTGTTGATGGAAGCAAAGGAAGCGGAAAAGCGGGGTCTTTCTCCGCTCGGTATTTATCGCGGCATGGCGGTCGCCGGGTGTGAACCTGACGAAATGGGTATCGGCCCCGTTTATGCCGTACCGAAACTGCTGAAGCAGCATGGCCTGACAGTCGATGATATCGATCTGTGGGAACTGAACGAAGCCTTTGCAGCGCAGGTTCTTTATTGCCGCGACAAGCTTGGCATCGACAATGAGAAGCTGAACGTAAGTGGCGGCGCGATTTCGATTGGCCATCCTTATGGAATGTCGGGGGCGCGTATGACCGGCCATGCCCTCATCGAAGGCAAGCGGCGCAATGGGCGCTATGTGGTGGTGACCATGTGCGTCGGCGGCGGTATGGGCGCTGCGGGCCTGTTTGAAATTTGTTAACTAAAACGAAAAAGGCCGGCGAAAACCGGCCTTTTCCATAATGTTGCCCGCGGCGCTATCAATAGGCGGCTTTATAAATCGCCAGAGCATCCGCCTCGGTCACTTTGCGAGGATTATTGACCAGAAGACGGGTCTGTTTCATCGCATCGCGCGCAAGCAGAGGCAAATCCTCTTCGGTGATATTCACTTCGCGCAATGTCTGCGGCACGCCAAGCTCACGGCTGAGGTCCGCCAGCTTTTCGACAAAGGCTTCAGCGCGTTTTTCCGCCGACACGCTGCTCAGTTCCGGGAAAACATCTGCGGCAATTTCCGCATAAACGTGGCTTGCTTCCGGCAGGTTGAAGCGCAACACATGCGCAAGCACGAGCGCATTGGATAAGCCGTGCGGCACATGGAAATGCCCGCCAATCGGGTAGGCGAGGGCATGAACAGCTGCAACCGGCGAATTGGCAAAGGCCTGACCGGCAAGCAGTGAGCCGAGCAGCATGGCGGCGCGTGCGTCGCGGTTACCGCCGTCAAAGACCGCAGTGCGAATATTGGCGCCGAGCAATTGCAGGGCGTTACGCGCCAGCGAGCGCGACAAAGGATTGTTGTTGGCGGAAGCCGAAGCATAAGCCTCAATGGCGTGCACCATTGCATCGATGCCGGTGGCAGCAGTGACCGCTGCCGGCAGACCTACGGTCAGATCCGCGTCAAGAATTGCCATGTCTGGCAACAGAAGGGGCGAGACCACACCCTTCTTTTCCGATGCTCCGGTGGTGATGATCGATATCGGTGTGACTTCCGACCCCGTGCCTGCCGTCGTCGGCACCAGCACGAGCGGCAAGCGTGGCCCGCGCGCGATGTGGACGCCATAGATATCATTCAGCTTTTCGCCGCTTTTTGCGAGCAGGGCGGCAACCTTTGCAACATCCATTGAGGAGCCGCCGCCAATGGCGAGAACACCAGTCGCTTCATGGGCGACGATCTGATCTTTTAGCGCCAGAACATTGCTTTCCGGCGGGTCAGCCTGCACATCATCGAAAACCGAAACGGCAATGCCTGCCTGTTCCAAAGCATCTGTCGCGGGGTCCAGCAGTCCGAGCTTGCGCAATCCCTTGTCGGTGACGATGACAACGCGCTTGCCCAACACATGCCCGGCAATGTCGACAATCTTCGCCAGCCCGCCGGTTTGCAGCACGATGGATGGTGTTGTGTTGAAAACGAAATTTTCCATGATGTTCAAGTCTTTCGATATTGCAGATCAGCTCGCGCGCTTTACCTTGAGCTCGCGATCAATCGTATCTCCGGTAATGCCTTCGCTGCGGAGTACATGTTTCTGGATTTTACCGCTCGATGTTTTTGGAAGAGATTCCAAAATCCGAACATAGCGCGGCACCATGAAGCGCGGCAGCCGGCCTGCGAGAAATTCCAGCAGTTCCCCGGCGATGATTTCCTGCCCTTCGACAGGGGTTACGGCGATCAGCACTTCATCTTCGCTCAATTCGCTTGGCACTGCGATGGCCGCGCATTCCTTGACACTTTCGTGAAAAAGCACTTCGGCCTCCAAAGCGAAGGAGGAAATATTTTCGCCACGCCGTCGGATGACGTCTTTCAGGCGATCCACGAAGAAATAGACGCCGTTTTCATCCTTCCGAAAGCTGTCTCCGGTGTGAAACCAGCCATTGCGCATCGCCTCGACCGTGGCCTTTGGATTGTTGTAATAACCTTTCATCAACGCCCAGGGACGGTCGGAGCGGATGACAAGTTCCCCCGCCGTCCCATCCGGCACTTCGATGTCGTTCTCGTCAACCACGCGCAGCTGATACCCAGGGGCGCGGCTTTCCAGCGATTCCCTTTTGGGTAATACCCGGTCCGGCAACGAGCGGGCTGGCGATTTCGGTCATGTTATAGATGGTCCAGGCTTCGACGCCGAATCTTTCCGCAAATAATGGGCCATCCTCGCCGAACGGGGTAATGAAGGCGCGCCGCAGCGGGTGGCTGCGATCATCGGGTGATGCAGGCTGTTTCAGAAGGAAACTCGCCATGACACCCAGCAACAGGCAATAGGTGGAGTTTGTTTCCCGAACCGCCTGCCAGAAATGCTGCGTTTTGAACTCGCGCATCATGCCGATGGAAAGGCCCCGCGCCAACATCGCATAGACATAAAGCGTGGAACCGCAATGGAAGATCGGGCCGCAGATCATGCAGCGATCCGATTCATCGACGCAGTCAAAGGCGTCGGGACCCATCGTATAAAGCTGCACATAAGAGGTCACGACGCCTTTGGCATTGCCTGTCGTGCCAGAGGTGTACATGATGGCAAGCGTGTCCCAAGGCTCAATCGGCTTGTCGAGGATAAGTTCCGTTTCGTTGACGGTTTCTACATCGATCAGAGGCAGAACTTCAACGCCAGGGAGGGAGTAATTGACAGAGCCTTCGACCACCAGCACTTTCCGCAGCTTGCCCGGGGAAACATCCTGCAAGCGTACAACCAGATCGGCGTGTGCCACCATAAGTGGAGCGTCTGCGTCGTCCAGAATATGGTCCAGCGGGCGGCCGAGGGCGGCGGTATTGATCGGCACATAGACCGCGCCGATATAGTTGATTGCGAACCAGGTGGTGAGCAGATTCGGGCCGTTGCCCATAAAACAAAGCACATGGTCGCCACGTTTTACACCATGGGATTGCAATGTTGCTGCGCGTAGGCGAACGTGGTCTCGGGTCGTCTTATAATCCCATTCTGTTGATGGCCAAAAATGCACGAATGGTGCTGTGGGGCGCTCGGCTGCATATCGATCGAGAAGATATCGTAACACGGAATGGTTACGGTCGAGCGCGCGCTGGTCTGGCGTCATGTTTTGAATTCCTCCTGCCCCGGTCGCAACTAAACCTCAAAAGAGGGCAGTTGCAAACTCACTTGGAATATGCAACATACCCGGTAGTATGTCAAAGCGAAAACGTCTGGGAGGATGGAAATGGCCATAGTCAACATCGAGCGCGAGGGGCCGATTGCGGTGGCGCGCTATGACCGTGGCGGCAAGGCCAATGCTCTCAACGAAGAATCCATGAAGGCGCTCATAGAGGCAGCGGACGAATTATCGGCGGATGATAGTGTTCAGGTCGTTATTATCACTGGCACCGAAAGCCGCTTTTCGGGGGGCGTCGATCTGAAGGACGAGAATCTGTGGCGCACCAATGCGGACGCTGTCTCTCGTCATACGGCCATGTCGCTTGGCGGTGTCATGTGTGATCGGTGGCGGTTGTTGCCACAGATCACCATCGCAGCGGTCGAAGGTCCGGCGGTTGGCGGCGGCGGCATTCTGGCTTTGGCAGCTGATTTCCGCGTTATGGCCGAGGGCGCTTTCTTTCAGTTTCCAGAAGTGCGTCTGGGCATGACGCTGGGCTGGGGCGGGCTGCCGCTCCTCTCATCGCTGATCGGTCCAGCCCGCGCCAAACGTGTACTCTTCGCCAATGAGCGGATCGGCGAGAAGGATGCCCTCAATATGGGTCTTTGCGACAAGATTGCCCCTGTGGGCGGTGCGGTCGAAACCGCAAAACGCTTCGCACAGACGATTGCCGAGTGTCCGCCCTTGGCCTTGCGGATGACGAAGCGAGCCATTGATCAGGAACACCGCGCCAACTGGGCGGCGCCCTATGAAGCAGACCAGTTTTATCTGGCGAGGCTGATTGCAGAAAGCAGCAGCCGGCTGGGCTGATACAGTTATTATTTGGGAGGAGGAAAACATGACAATGAAATCAATGATGCTCTCTTGTGCGTTTGCCGCGTTGATGCTTGCAAGCCCGGCTTTGGCAGAACCCGTTCGACTGGGCGTGCTAACGGATATGTCCGGCATGAACTTCGATCTTGCCGGCGAAGGCTCAGTCGTTGCGGCAAAGATGGCTGTGGAGGATTTCGGCGGAAAGCTCAATGGGGAAACCATTGAAGTCATCGTCGGCGACCATCAGAACAAGCCGGATATCGGTTCCACGCTGGCACGCAGTTGGATCGATGAGACGAACGTCAAAGCTATCATTGACGTGCCGACTTCGTCGGTCGCCATGGCTGTTCAGGAAATCACACGCGACAAGGACGTGGCGTTTCTGGCATCCACCGCAGGGTCGTCGGACTTGACCGGGAAAGCCTGTTCGCCAACCACCGCACAGTGGACTTGGGACACCTATTCGCTCGCCAACGGCACCGGGCGCGCCATGACACAAGAGGGCGGCAAGAAGTGGTACTTCATCACCGTTGACTATACTTTCGGTCATGCGCTGGAGCGGGATACTGCGGAAGCGGTCAAGGCAAGCGGTGGTGAAGTTGTGGGCTCAGTGCGTCATCCCCGTGAAACCACCGACTTCTCGTCCTTCCTGCTTCAGGCGCAAGCATCGGGCGCGGACGTGATCGCGCTTGCAAATTCGTCGGGCGATACGATGACCGCGCTCAAGCAGGCCAATGAATATGGCATTGCTCAGGGCGGCCAGAAGATTGCGGGCATGTTGCTGTTTCTTTCCGACGTCCATAGCGTTGGCCTTGAGACTGCAAAAGGCCTGACACTGACCACCGGTTTCTACTGGGACTATGATGACCAGACCCGCGCCTGGTCAAAGCGTTTCGGCGAACGGATGAACGGAAAAATGCCGACGATGGTTCACGCTGGCGTTTACTCGGCGGTCATGAATTATCTTAAGTCCTCGGAAGCAGCGAAGTCCACCAGCGGCAAGGTGGTTCTGGACAAGATGCGCACGATGGACATCAACGACTTCTTTGCCCGCAATGCAAAGCTGCGCGCCGATGGTCGTATGGTGCACGATATGTATCTTGTTCAGGTCAAGTCGCCTGAGGAATCCAAAGGTCCGTGGGATTATTACAAAGTTTTGCGCACCATTCCGGGCGACGAAGCGTTCCGTCCGCTCGATAAGGGCGGCTGCCCGCTCGTGAAGCAGTAAGAGGCTGATTGGATGATTGCTGCGAAAGACGCGACGGCCCTGCGTGAAGCGGGGCCGCACATACCGCAACATCCCGCGCAGATTGTGCTTTCGGCGCGTGGGCTGGGGAAGTCGTTTGGCGGCTTTTATGCGGTGAAGAATGTCGATCTTGATGTGGACCATGCCCGCGTTCATGCGCTGATCGGCCCGAACGGGGCTGGCAAGACGACAGTGTTCAATCTTCTGACCAAGTTTTTGCAGCCGACGAGCGGCGAGATCACGCTTCTGGGCGAAACGATCACCAAAACCGACCCGGCCAAAGTGGCGCGGATGGGACTGGTGCGCTCGTTCCAGATTTCGGCCACCTTCCCGCATCTGACCGTGCTGGAAAACGTCAAGGTGGCGCTGCAGCGCCCGAACGGCCTTGCCACGCA
>JAEXXS010000107.1 GCA_023451915.1 Pseudomonadota bacterium
CGCCAGCATTGAGTTTCAATGCCTTAAATCTAGCATCACCTGACAGATTGCAAGGGTAGCGCCGTTTTAAAGCCCATGCGAATCAAGCACTGTAGAGGAAACGCGGCGGCAGGATGGGACGAAATGGCTGAGGAACGCGCAAATCGCAGCATCATCATAACCGGCTGTTCTTCCGGCATCGGCGCTTATTGTGCGGAAGCTCTGCACCGTCGTGGATGGCAGGTTTTTGCCACCGCCCGCAAGGAACAGGATATCGCCGCCCTGCAAGCCAAGGGGATGGCGGCATACTACCTCGATTATGCGGAGCCGGATTCCATCGCGGCCCTTGCCGATGCGGTTTTGCGCAAGACAGACGGCAGGCTGGATGCGCTGTTCAACAATGGCGCTTATGCCCAGCCGGGTGCGGTGGAAGATTTGCCCGTGGAAGCACTTCGCGCCCAGTTCGAGGCCAATTTCTTCGGCTGGCATGATCTGACGCGGCGGGTGGTGCCCGTCATGCGCAAACAGGGGCACGGGCGTATCGTTCATTGCTCGTCGATCCTGGGGCTGGTGCCCATGAAATGGCGCGGCGCTTATGTCGCGTCCAAATTCGCCATTGAAGGGCTGATGCTGGCGCAGCGCATGGAGCTGGAAGGCTCAGGCGTCGAAGTATCACTGATCGAGCCGGGGCCGATTGCATCGCAATTCACCTACAATGCCGCCCGGCATGCGCAGGCCAATATCGATATGGAAGCCTCGGTGCATCGCGAGCTTTATCAGCGCCAGATGGCTAAGCTGACGAGCGGCGGCACCAAATCGAAGAACAAGCTTGGACCGGAAGCCGTCTATGATGTACTGCTTCACGCATTGGAGGCGCCACGTCCCCACCCGCATTATGCGGTAACGAGACCGGCGAAACTGGGAATTCTGGCGCGCCGCCTGATGCCGTCGCGCTGGCTATACCGGATGCTGTCCGATCAGTCTTGAAGCATGTCCAGCAAAAGTGCGAAGCGGTTTTGCGTCGGATAATGCGTTGATGTGTTAAAGAACCAATAGACTGCGGATGATGGGAAGGGAACAAGATGGACGTTGTGTTCAAAGGCGCAGCCATGGTGGCCATGCTCGCCGTTGCGATTGTGCTGATCATTGGCCTGCGCAATATGATGCGCGGTGGTGACGCCAATTTTTCCAATAAGATGATGCAGTTACGCGTATTCCTGCAATTCATCGCAATCGTTCTGATCGTGGGCGCAATCTATTTCGCACGGTATTCAGGCGGACAGTAAGGCATGGTGAAGCTCAACAAGATTTACACGCGCACCGGCGATGACGGCACCACTGGCCTTGCCAGCGGTCCGCGTCGGCTGAAGTCAGATCTGCGCGTGGAGGCCTATGGCACGGTCGACGAAGCCAATGCCTGTATCGGCATGGCGCGAATTCATACCGGCGACTATGCTGAAATCGACGCGATGCTGTCGCGCATCCAGAACGATCTATTCGATCTCGGCGCTGATCTTTCGACGCCTGATGACGGCAAGCCGCTTGCTTACGAACCGCTGCGCATCGTTGCGTCGCAGGTTGCCCGTGTCGAAGCGGATATTGATGGTCTCAACGCCCATCTTCAGCCATTGCGCTCGTTTATTCTGCCGGGTGGTTCGGCGGCATCGGCGGCACTTCATCTGGCGCGCACGGTTTCACGCCGCGCCGAGCGCCTGATGGTGGCGCTGGCGAAGACCGAGGGCGAGGTGGTGTCGCCTGAGGCGCTGCAATATATCAACCGCCTCTCGGATTTTCTGTTCGTCGCCTCCCGCGCCGTCAATGACAATGGCGCGAAAGACGTGCTTTGGGTGCCGGGCCAAAACAGGTAGTCAGACGCCGCGCCTGTTGCCCCAGATTAGCACATGCAATTGGGGCAGCACATGCGCCTCAAACCAGCGATCCGCGATCACCCTATCCACCAGCCATTCCATGCGACGCATGATGCCGTCGATGTCGATCGCTGCATCGTCCGCTTCGGGCGGTGGCGGGGTGTGATTGCCGGGCTGGAGATAGACCGGCAGTTGCGGCTGACGCGCCGCAGTTTCCCGCGCAAACATGTAATCGGCATCGTCGAAGATCACGAATTTCAGCACCACGCGCGGCTTTGGCCCCGCCGCTTCGACACAGGCTGTCAGCGCAGCCGGATCGAATTCCATCCCGCTTGACGGCGGCTTGGGACTCAATACCAGCGTGTCCAGGGTGGAAAACCAGTCCCTGGCGATGGACCCCTGCGTTTCCAGCGCAAAGCGATAGCCTGCCCCCTTGCCATGGGCGATGAGCGGTCCAAGCGGCTGTATCGCCGGATTGCCGCCCGAAAGTGACACTGTTAAGGGTCGATTTCCCGAAAGTGTCGTCACTTCGCGCCAAATGGCTTCCACATCCATCGGCTTCCATTCATGGCGAAAGCGGCTTTCGACCGCATGCAAGCTGTCGCACCATGCGCAACGATAGTCGCAGCCGCCTGTGCGCACGAAGACGGTCGGCTCGCCGATCAGCACGCCTTCGCCCTGAATGGTCGGGCCGAAAATCTCGCTGATGCGGATTTCGGAGGCCGGTTTCATGGCTTTGCGTTCGGGCGATTTTCGGGGCGATATTCCGCCCATGTCTTCGGCGTTTCGCTCACTCGCACTGCGGATATTTCCGGCCAGCGCGCGTGGCACCAGTCGAAGAAGTGCTTTGCCAGCGTTTCGGCTGTGGTGTGCCCATGTCCCAGTACATCGTTGAGATGCCGGTGGTCGAACACGTCATCGATATAGCGTTTGAACGGCGCCAACTCGTGATAGTCGCGCACGAAGCCATGGCCGTCGAGATCAGGGGCGGAAAGTTCGACTTCAACAATGTAATTATGGCCGTGCAGCCGTGCGCACTGATGATCGGCAGGCAGCCCGGTCAACTGATGCGAGGCGGAGAAGTGAAACTCCTTGGTGATGCGAAACATCAGGCGTTCCTCCGTTCCACGGCTTCGCGCCAGAAATCGGCATCCTCATAGACGGTCGGGTCTGTGACGCCCGCGAGGTGAAACGCCTCGCGGCGTTCCACGCAGGTGCCGCAACGGCCGCAATGCTGTTCGCCCCCCTTGTAGCAGGACCATGTCGTCTCGAAGGGTGTGCCATATTTCGCGCCATCGGTGACGATATCGGCCTTGGATGCATGCACATAGGGTGCCAGCAGCCTGATATCGGCATAGCCCTCCAGCGCATGATTTTGCATGGTCTGAAAGGCGTCGATGAAGCCGGGACGGCAGTCTGGATAGATGAAATGATCGCCGCCATGGACGGCCAGCGCCACCGCATCAGCCTTTTGCACGGCGGCCACGCCAAAAGCAATCGCCAGCATGATGGCGTTGCGATTGGGCACGACGGTGATCTTCATCGTCCCTTCGGCATAATGACCATCGGGAACGTCGACATCATCAGTCAGTGCCGAGCCGGTCAGGCTGGCGCCGATGGTGCGGATATCGATGATCTGGTGCGGCACACCGAGTCGTTCGGCGCAGGCTTTGGCCGAATCGAGTTCCTTCTTATGCCGCTGGCCATAATCGATGGAGAGAAGGGCAGTGAGTTCATGTTCCGCTGCGATTCTATGCGCCAGCGAAACGGAGTCGAGTCCGCCGGAGCAGACGACAAGCGTTTTCATAGTCAGGGTTCCTTGTTTTGACCGGGTAGGCTGCGACCGGTTAGTGCGGGCGTGTCGTAAAGCAGGATGCCGCCTTTGTAAACGCCACGGATGAGGGAGCGGCGGCATCATGGACATGCAACAATCTGCGAATGAAGTTCTGCCAGAATAAATGGATATTAATCGATATAGATTGACGAGGCTGATTGACGTGCACGTCAAGCGTCTTTACGTTTCCCGCCGATTTCTAATGGGAGGCGTCGTGCCTGACGGCTTTGTCACGGCGCTTTCTTCGGAGCCGCTTCTGTGTCGGGTTCTCGTCGGAATTTGGCATGCAGGCGGTGGTTCATGGCGGCATAGTCTGCCGCAAGATTCATGGAAGAGGTGATCGCGGATGAAGGTCCTTGTCGCAGTAAAACGTGTCGTCGATTACAACGTAAAGATCCGTGTCAAGGGCGATGGATCTGGCGTTGAGCTTTCGAATGTGAAGATGTCGATGAACCCGTTCGACGAGATTGCGGTTGAAGAGGCGATCCGCTTGAAGGAAGCTGGCAAGGTCACGGAGATCGTGGCTGTTTCGGTTGGCCCGGCACAGGCGCAGGAAACGCTGCGTACCGCACTCGCCATGGGTGCGGATCGCGCGATCCTGGTCAAGACCGACGAGACGGTCGAGCCGCTCGGCGTCGCCAAGGTGTTGAAGGGCGTGGTTGATGCAGAAAAGCCGGACCTCGTCTTCCTCGGCAAGCAGGCGATTGACGACGATGCCAACCAGACCGGCCAGATGCTGTCGGCGCTCTTGAACTGGAGCCAGGCAACCTTCGCCTCGAAGGTGGAGCTGGGCGATGGTTCGGCCAAGGTGACGCGTGAAGTCGATGGCG
>JAEXXS010000132.1 GCA_023451915.1 Pseudomonadota bacterium
GCATAGGCGCGGCCCATTTCCTCAATCGCGAAGACAATCCCGGCCAGCGGCGTGTTGAAGGCTGCGGCGATACCGGCCGCCGATCCGGCGAGGATGAGCCCGCGCGCCTGTTCCATGCCGCCGATCCGTGCCGATTGCAGCATGATGGACGCGCCGATCTGCACGGTTGGACCTTCGCGCCCGATGGATGCGCCGCAGAAAAGGCCCACGACGGTGAGCACAATCTTGCCGATGGCAATCCGGATCGACAGAAGCATCGAGCGGTCCTGATGGTCGTCGAGATGCCGCGCAGCGATAGCTTGGGGAATACCGCTGCCGCCGGAATTCGGAAACCAGGCAATGGCGATCCACGAACAGGCCATGAAGCCGAGCGGTGTGATGACAAGCGGCAGCCAGGCGCGCCAGACAGGGCCGCCGGTGCTATCCGTCAACGCCTTGAACCAGTTCTGCGCGATGTCGGCGGCTTCCGCAAAACCGACGCTGATGATGCCGATGGCAAGCGCGCCGCACCAGAATACAAGCCGCGGTTTCCAGAGCCGTGGCGACATCCACATCGCTCTGGAACGGCGGATCAACCGGACGCGCTTATACGACTTTCGCATTATCTCCCCTTGGGATCGGCATCGGATCTCAGCGGTCTATCACGCTAATTCTTAGCGGTAACTGAAACTTGTAACCAAAAGGCTTTCCATTTGGTCATAACCGTGTTACCAGCCGGTGCCAATTCAACCAAGTAAACCCTGATTGTCGCTGCTCCCGGACCTATCCCGGAGAGGCGACTTTTCTTATTCAAAGGAATTGGCAATGGCAAAAATCGTGGAATCGCCCACCGGCGCTCTCGCTCTCACATTCGACGATGTGCTCCTGCAGCCGGGCCATTCCGAAGTCATGCCGGGTCAGGTCGACCTGCGCACCCGCATCGCCAAGGATATCGAACTCAACCTGCCGCTTCTCTCTGCCGCCATGGACACGGTGACGGAATCGCGTCTCGCCATCGCCATGGCGCAGGCAGGCGGTATCGGCGTCATCCACCGCAATCTCACCCCGGAACGTCAGGCCGAAGAAGTTCGTCAGGTCAAGAAGTTTGAATCCGGCATGGTCGTCAATCCGGTCACCATCGGCCCGGATGCGACGCTCGCCGATGCGCAGGCGCTGATGAAGGCGCATGGCATTTCCGGTATTCCGGTCGTTGAAAACGCCACCAAGGGTCCGGGCCGCCTCGTCGGCATCCTGACCAATCGCGACGTGCGTTTCGCCTCCGACCCGGCGCAGAAGATCTATGAACTGATGACCCGCGAAAACCTCATCACGGTGCGCGAGAATGTCAATCAGGACGAAGCCAAGCGCCTTCTGCACGCCCATCGCATCGAAAAGCTGCTCGTCGTTGACGACAAGGGCCGTTGCGTCGGTCTCGTCACCGTCAAGGATATCGAAAAGTCGCAGCTCAACCCCAATGCCGCCAAAGATGCGCAGGGCCGCCTGCGCGCTGCTGCCGCCACGAGTGTTGGCGAAGACGGTTATGAGCGCGCTGAACGCCTGATCGAAGCAGGCGTCGATCTTCTGGTCGTCGATACGGCGCATGGTCATTCGCAGCGTGTTCTCGATGCCGTCGCACGCATCAAGAAGGCCTATCCGAATGTCGCCATTCTGGCCGGTAATGTCGCCACCGCAGGCGGCACGCAGGCATTGATCGATGCCGGTGCGGATGCCGTCAAGGTCGGTATCGGACCGGGCTCAATCTGCACCACGCGTATTGTTGCAGGCGTCGGCGTGCCGCAGCTTTCGGCCATCATGTCGGCGGTGGAAGCAGCCCACAAGCAGAACATCCCGGTCATCGCCGATGGCGGCATCAAGTTCTCGGGCGATTTCGCCAAGGCGCTAGCCGCCGGTGCTGTCGCCGCTATGGCCGGTTCGCTTCTGGCCGGTACGGAAGAAAGCCCGGGCGAGGTCTATCTGCATCAGGGCCGTTCGTTCAAATCCTATCGCGGTATGGGTTCGGTTGGCGCTATGGCGCGCGGTTCGGCAGACCGTTACTTCCAGGCGGAAGTGCGTGACGAGCTGAAGCTGGTGCCGGAAGGCATCGAAGGTCAGGTCGCCTATAAGGGTCCGATCTCGGCTGTGCTGCACCAGCTTGCTGGCGGCTTGCGCGCCTCGATGGGCTATGTCGGCGCGAAGACGCTGGAAGAG
Organism: Pseudomonadota bacterium; assembly: GCA_023451915.1. The sequence goes on from JAEXXS010000132.1 coordinate 2,188, forward strand.
TTCCGCGAAAAGGCGACCTTCGTGCGCATTTCCAATGCGGGCCTGCGTGAAAGCCATTCGCATGGCGTCGCCATCACCCGTGAAAGCCCGAACTATCCGGGCGGCATGTAAAATAAGCTCGCTTCAATCGAAGCCGATGAAAGCCGGAGCCTCGCGCTCCGGCTTTTGTTTTGATTTGGCGATTGCCTTTTGCCTGTAAGGAAGGCTATGCCGTGAAGGCTAATTGATAAGGAGAAGCAATGCGGCTTGGTGGACGCCTGCAGGCGGCAATCGAGGTTCTGGGCGATATCGAAGCGGGCAAACGCCCGGCTTCCGATGTGCTGAAGGACTGGGGTTCCGCTCATCGTTTCGCAGGCGCGGGCGACCGCGCGGTGATCGGCAACATCGTCTATGACGCACTGCGCCGTAAGCTCTCCATCGCATGGCGCATGGATACCGACGATGCGCGCGCCTTGGCCTTTGGCGCTTTGCTGGCCGATGGCGGCATGGATATCGCGGCCATCGACGCGGCGCTCCATGGCGACAAGTTTGCGCCCGAAACGCTGGAACAGGCACGCCGCATCGCATGGGAAAGCCGCGATAGCGCTGCCGCACCCGATTATGTTCAGGCCGACGTGCCGGAATGGTGCGCCGCTTCGCTTCAAGAGCTTTTTGGGTCGCGCTGGGTGGAAGAAGGCAAGGCGCTTGCCACCCGCCCGCCGGTCGATTTGCGCGTCAACAGCCTGAAGGCGAAGCCGGAACAGACCCTTGCAGCCCTTGAAAAGGCTGGTGCTGCCCCCGCGCCCTTTCTGGCGCAGGCATTGCGTATTCCGCCGATTGAAGCGCTGGGCCGTCATCCGAATGTTCAGGGCGAACAGGCCTTTCTCGATGGCTGGTTCGAAGTGCAGGATCTGGGTTCGCAGCTTGCGGCACTTTTTGCTGGCGCCAAGCCGGGCGAACAGGTTCTCGATTATTGCGCTGGTGCGGGCGGCAAGACGCTGGCACTGGCGGCAGCCATGCAGAACAAGGGGCAGGTGCACGCCTATGATGCGGAACGTGCGCGCCTTTCGCCCATGCATGAGCGCTTGCAGCGCGCTGGCGTGCGCAACACACAGGTGCATGGCAATCTCGATGCGCTCGACCCGCTTACGGGTCATATGGACCTTGTGCTGACCGATGCGCCTTGCACGGGCTCCGGCACCTGGCGGCGCAGGCCGGATGCGAAATGGCGTCTTAACGACCAGCAGCTCGAACGCCGGGTTCAGGACCAGCACGAAGTGCTGGAAGCGGCCAGGCATTATGTGAAGCCCGGCGGGCGTCTCGCCTATGTCACCTGTTCGCTGTTTGCAGAAGAAAACACGCGGCAGGTCGCGCGCTTTCTGGCCGACAATCCCGATTTCACGGAAATGCCTGCGCAGCCGCTGTGGCAGTCGGTCGTGACGGATGCCGATGGTGCGGAACCGGTATTTCCACCGCATGGCAGTGTGTTTTCCCCATTGTCCACCGGCACGGACGGGTTTTATGTGAGTGTCATGAAGAAAGCGAACTAAGACAACGGGGATTAAATGTCAGCGCATCGCATAGCCGAACCGGATTTCAAGGAACGCGTCGAGGAAAGTTTCGGGCGGCAGGCCGCCATGAAGCTGATCGGCGCAGAACTGACGCGATGCGAACCCGGGATTGTCGAAGTGGAAATGCCGTTCCGGGAGGAACTCACCCAGCAGCACGGCATTTTGCATGCGGGCATGATTTCAGCGGCGCTCGATTCCGCCTGCGGTTATGCGGCGCTTACCCTGATGCCTGCCGACGCGGCGGTGCTGACCATCGAATTCAAGGTCAATCTGCTGGCGCCCGGCAAGGGCGAACGCTTCCTGTTTCGCGGCGAGGTCACAAAGCCCGGCCGCACGATCATGGTCAGCGACGGGCAGGCTTTCGCCGTAACCGATACGGAAGTTCGTCTTATTGCCACAATGACAGGCACGATGATGGTCGTGCAGGATCGCAAAGGTTTGCAAGGATAGGGCTACAGGGATGTTGAAGACCGTTGCCGGAAGACGCCTGCTTTACGTCATGGCTGCCGACGCCGAATATGGGCGTCATCTGGCCAAGCTCTTCGACCCGCTGATGATCGGCGTTGGGCCGGTTGAGGCGGCGATCAACCTCTCCCGTGCGTTGTTCCGCATGGAGCGCGACGGCGAAGAGCCCGATCTGGTGGTCTCGCTCGGCTCTGCAGGTTCCGCGAAACTGCCGCAGGCCGAAGTATTTCAGGTCTCCTCGGTTTCCTATCGCGATATGGATGCTTCGCCGCTCGGCTTCGAGAAGGGACTGACGCCATTTCTCGATCTGCCGAAGATGATCAAGCTGCCGTATCAGGTGGCAGGCCTCGCCAGCGCCACGCTATCGACCGGCGGTAATGTCGTGTCGGGCAAGGTCTATGAAACCATCGATGCCGATATGGTGGATATGGAGACATTCGCCTGCCTGCGCGCCTGCCAGATCCATGGTGTGCCGCTCTATGGCCTGCGCGGCATTTCGGACGGTGCGGACGAACTGCATCATGTCGGCGACTGGACGCAATATCTGCATGTCATCGACGAAAAAATGGCGGTTGCGGTGGAGGAACTGGAAGCGGCCATTGCCGATGGACTTTTGCCACCTCCTGACAATGGTGTGTCAGGATAGGGCTTGTTCCTGTCGCGGCACTATTGAGGGAAGCGCATATAATCCGTATATGCCCACCACATAAACATTGCATCCTCACCCGTTTTTAAATAGATGCTGCACATGAGCACCACGGCACATCCTGACACAATCCTGATCATCGACTTTGGCAGCCAGGTCACGCAGCTGATTGCGCGACGTGTACGCGAAGCCAATGTCTATTGCGAAATCGTCCCGTTCCAGTCTGCGGAAGAGGCATTCCAGCGGTTGAAGCCGAAAGGCGTCATCCTCTCGGGCAGCCCGCATTCGACGACCGACATCGGCTCGCCCCGCGCGCCACAGGCGGTCTTCGACCAGGGCATTCCGGTTCTCGGCATCTGCTACGGCGAACAGACCATGTGCGCGCAGCTGGGCGGCAAGGTCGAAAGCGGCCATGACCGCGAATTTGGTCGCGCCTTCCTCGATGTGCAGGAAGACAGCCCGCTTTTTGCCGGCATCTGGGCCAAGGGCACCCGCCATCAGGTCTGGATGAGCCATGGCGACCGCGTCACCTCGCTTCCCGACGGTTTCACCATCATCGGCACCTCGCCGAACGCACCTTTCGCGGCCATCGCCGATGAAAAGCGCAAATATTACGGCGTGCAGTTCCACCCGGAAGTCGTGCATACGCCGGATGGCGCGAAGCTGTTGCAGAATTTCGTTCATCGCATTGTCGGCGTGAAGCCGGGCTGGACGATGGGCGCCTATCGCGAACAGGCTGTCGAGGCGATCCGCAAGCAAGTTGGCAGCGGCAAGGTTATCTGCGCGCTTTCCGGCGGCGTGGATTCGTCTGTCGCAGCGCTTCTGGCGCATGAAGCCATTGGCGACCAGCTGACCTGCATTCTCGTCGATCATGGTCTGATGCGCAAAGATGAAGCTGCGCAGGTCGTGGAAATGTTCCGCGAACATTACAACTTGCCACTGATCCTTGTGGACGCAGCTGATCGCTTTATCGGCGAACTCGAAGGCGAAAGCGATCCGGAAAAGAAGCGCAAGACGATTGGCCGTCTCTTCATCGAAGTGTTCGAAGAAGAAGCCAAGAAACTCGGCGGCGCGGATTTCCTCGTCCAGGGCACGCTTTATCCAGACGTCATCGAAAGCGTTTCCTTTACCGGGGGTCCTTCGGTCACGATCAAGTCGCACCACAATGTGGGCGGCCTGCCCGAGCGCATGAAGATGCAGCTCGTCGAGCCGCTGCGCGAATTGTTCAAGGACGAAGTTCGCCTGCTCGGCAAGGAACTCGGCCTGCCGGACAGCTTCAT
>JAEXXS010000297.1 GCA_023451915.1 Pseudomonadota bacterium
GTTGAGGTCAGCATCCAGGCCGTATCGCCCGTATCGAGAGTGGGCGTGGGAGCCGCAGGGGCTGCTGCTTCCTGAGCCAACGCCATTCCGGCCATGGCGACAAGCGCAGGCAAAGTGGCCAAAAGAGTTGCTGGCTTGATTCTTCCTGTTATGAGCATCGAATATCTCCGTCGAATGGCGGTTTCAAACGCGTATGCGCTGGAAAGACCGGTTCAATCAGAGAGAAACAAAAATCGTGCCAGTTGCAGAAACGAGCGGCACAAAATGTGATTTTTTGTGAAGGCGCTTGTGGCTGGTTCCGGCAGAACCCGAAAAGCCGGGCTTTTTCTGCCGGAGGTTTAGGCAAATTCTGGCTAAGTGATTCTGCCGATTCAGTTTTTCAGCGCCCTGTCGGAGCGCTGAGCTTTGCAGTCGGCCATCTAGTTGCACAATATTTATACAGTGATATCCAGTGCGATTAATATTTAATCACTTCACTGTTTCATGCACACGAATTAGCCCTTCCTGTGCAACAGAAGCCACCAGAATACCCTCCCGCGTATAAAGCGCGCCGCGATTGAACCCACGCGCGCCTGAAGCGCTCGGCGAGTCCTGCGTATAAAGCAGCCAGTCATTCAGCTTGAATGGACGATGAAACCACATGGCATGATCGAGGCTTGCCGCCTGAAGATCGCGGTCGAAGATCGAGCGCCCATGCGGATGCAGCGATGTGTCGAGCAGCGTCATATCGGAAAGATAGGCGAGGATCGCCGCCTGAAGCGCCCGGTCATCAGGGACGATACCGTTGGCGCGCACCCAGACATGCTGCGCTGGCTCCAGCTTCTCGCGCGAGAAATAATGCGTCAGCTGCACGGGCTTGATCTCGATCGGCCGTTCCTGCTCCCAATATTTGCGGACATTGGCGGGTGCCAGATGCAGATATTGTTCCTTGAGATCGCGGTCGCCCAGCAATTGCTCCGGCAATGGCAGCCCTTCCGGCATGGCGATCTGGTGGTCCAGACCGCCCTCATCCACCTGAAACGACGCCGACAGCGTGAAGATGGCCTTGCCGTGCTGTTTGGCCAGCACGCGGCGCGTATTGAAGCTGGACCCGTCGCGGATGCGATCCACCTCATAGATGATCGGGATTGCCGGATCACCGGGACGGACAAAATAGCCATGCAGCGAATGCACATGCCGCTCTGGTTCCACCGTCCTTTGGGCCGCAATCAGCGCCTGGCCGATCACCTGACCGCCAAAGACGCGCTGCCAGCCCACTTGCGGGCTGTTGCCGCGAAACAGGTCCATTTCCAGCGTTTCGAGATCGAGTATCGACAGCAGCTGCCGCATGGAAGCGGTCTGGCCTGCGGGCTCGGCTGATGCAGGCTTATCAGCAGCCTGCTGATATTCGGACTTTTCGCGATCGGACATGGACAGTCTATCTCCTGCGACCATATATGAAGCTAATAAACATGATCCTCATGTTTGTTCCTGCCGGTCGAAATCTGTCAAGTGGCCCGGAGGCTTTTCGGATTCGGTCGGCGTGCCTCACAGTGCCGCGGCAAAATATCGGCTTCACTCTTGCCGTATTTGTGCCAGAAGCGCACAAGCATGGTATAGGCTTTCCGAAAAGGACGAACCGATGGCTGCGACTTCCAGACAGACAAGCACCCGCAATACCGACCTGCTGATTGCCGGTGGTGGTTATGTCGGCCTCGTCACGGCGGTTGCGGTCAAGTCGGCGGCGCCGCATCTTTCCGTCACCGTTGTCGATGGCGCGCCCGCCGGTTCGTGGAAAACCGATCCGCGCGCCTCGTCCATCGCGGCTGCCGCGTCGCGCATGCTCGACCAGCTCGGCTGCTGGCAGGAAATCGCGCCGGATGCGCAGCCGATCACCGAAATGGTCATCACGGATTCGCGCGTGTCCGATCCAGTGCGTCCCGTTTTCCTCACCTTTTCAGGCGATGTGGACCCCGGCGAACCCTTTGCCCATATGGTCGAAAACCGCGTTCTCAATACGGCTCTGCACAACAAGGCCGATGCGCTGGGCATTACCTTCCTCGAAGCAACCAGCGTGAACGGCTTTGAAACCAAGCCGGAAACTGTCGCCGTTTCGCTTTCCAATGGCGAGACAATCGAGACGCGGCTTCTAATTGCCGCCGATGGCGCACGCTCGCGCCTGCGCGATCAGGCGGGCATCAAGACCGTCAACTGGGATTATGGCCAGTCGGGCATCGTCTGCAACGTGTCACATGAAAAGCCGCATGGCGGGCGCGCCGACGAGCATTTTCTGCCTGCCGGACCCTTTGCCATTCTGCCGCTCAAGGGCAATCGCAGCTCGCTGGTGTGGACCGAACGCACCGCTGACGCCGACCGCCTGATCCGCGAGGATGATTTCGTTTTCGAAGCCGAACTGGAACAGCGTTTTGGCCACCGTCTCGGCGCGCTGCATGTCGAAGGCCCGCGCCGCGCCTTCCCGCTTGGCCTGACGCTGGCGCGCGAATTCGTGAAGCCGCGCTTTGCCCTTGTCGGCGACGCGGCGCATCGCATCCACCCGATTGCGGGACAGGGGCTCAATCTCGGCTTCCGCGATGCGGCAGCCATTGCCGAAGTCATCGTCGAAACAGATCGTCTCGGCCTCGATATCGGATCGTTCGCCGCACTCGAACGCTACCAGTCCTGGCGTCGCTTCGACACGGTGCAGATGGGCGTGACGACCGATGTTCTCACCAAGCTTTTCTCCAACGACAACCCGGCCATCCGCTCCATTCGCGATATCGGGCTCGGTCTCGTGGATCGCGTGCCAAGCCTCAAATCCTTCTTCATCAAGCAGGCGGCCGGGTTGTCCGGCGATACGCCCCGCCTGTTGAAAGGACAGTCGATTTAATTGCTGCCTATTAATCGCTGGAAGCCATCGCGAAGCGCCCTATATCCGTGACGGACAACACCCAAGAGGAGCTTCCCCATGGAAAGAAAAGCAATTGCAGTCTGGCAAGGCACGCTGAAGGAAGGCAAAGGCACGCTCAACACGCAGAGCGGCGCGCTGAAAGACCTTCCCTATGATTTTAAAGCTCGTTTTGAGGATGAAAGCGGGCGCGCAGGCACCAATCCGGAAGAGCT
>JAEXXS010000360.1 GCA_023451915.1 Pseudomonadota bacterium
TGCGACCGACGAAACCGGTCTTCGACCCGGCAGGCAGCGTCACGCTGGCATGATCGATCAGAAGGCGTCCGGCGATGCGGACGGAAATGTCATCGAGAATAAGCATGGACTGGCTTTTGCACGGCTCCGGGCGTTTCCGCAAGTATCAAACATTGTTCAAGCGAAGCGACGACCGCCTTCCGTGCGCTGGAATTGCGACAGATCGAGCGATGGGGCGCTGGTGCCGAGCCGCGTCAGGGCCGCATGGATCTGCCCGCGATGGTGGGTCTGGTGATTGAAGAGATGCGCCAGCGAGGGTGCAAGCCGCTGGCTCATCGTGCGCATGTCCGACACCGTGGTATAGGTAAAACGCCCTGCGAGCTTGTCGGCGTTCAACCCATCCGTATAGCGGCAGATACGTTCATCCTCGGCGTGGCGCAGATCGCGCAGCGTGATGAAATTGTCGGTAATGATCGCGTCGAGCTGCTTTGGATGGTCGCCTTCGCCGGTAAACCGTTTCATCCAGATGCGGTCTGTCACCAGAAGGTGGTTGAGCGTGCGATGGATCGAGCCGAAAAACAGGCCGAGATCAAGCCGGTATTCCTCGTCGCTCAGATCGGCAGCGGCGGCATAGAGCAGTTCGTTGGCCCAGCGATTGTACCACGCAAACATTTGAAAATGCTGTTCCATGCAATTTCCCCGCTACCCGCCAGCCTGAATCAGAGTGGCATTATCTATGCCTTCAAATTTCTGCCGTCTCAAGCTGCTAGGCGGTACTGGATGTGTTCTAAATGGCGCGGCCTCTTGGCAATTCGGCCTATCGACGGTATAGAGCCTCACTTTTCTGAAATTTCCCAGCAAACAAGGTGTCAATAATGGCAATCGAACGTACCTTCTCCATGATCAAGCCCGATGCGACCCGCCGCAACCTGACCGGCGCAATCACCGCCAAGCTTGAAGAAGCTGGTCTGCGTGTTGTCGCTTCGAAGCGCGTCTGGATGAGCCTGCGTGAAGCACAGGGCTTCTACGCTGTTCACAAGGATCGTCCTTTCTTCGGCGAACTGACCGAATTCATGTCTTCCGGCCCGACGATCGTTCAGGTCCTCGAAGGTGAAAACGCAATCGCCAAGAACCGCGAAGTCATGGGCGCCACCAACCCTGCAAACGCAGACGCTGGCACGATCCGCAAGGAATTCGCCCTGTCGATCGGCGAAAACTCGGTTCACGGTTCGGACGCTCCGGAAACCGCCGCTGAAGAAATCGCTTACTGGTTCTCGGGCACCGAAATCGTCGGCTAATCCGATCCGTTGCATGAAAAAAGCCGGGCGCGAGCCCGGCTTTTTTGTATCTTTTTTTAAATGAGATCAGAGATTTTGCGCCAGCGTTGCGATCTCTTTGCCGTCCTGATCGAGCAGGACGAGCTTGCCCACCGTATCGATCTTGTAGGACCGCGTTCTGGTCAGCGTATCGAGGAACTTGCGTTCCTGGTTCATGAGTGCGGGCGGGCACTGCATGTAGGTCGATCCCACGTCGGCAAAGGAAATATTCTCGCCGGTCACCGTCGCCTTGCTGAAATAACGATTGCAGCCGCCCGAACCGCTGACGGAACCATCGGAGGTGACGGTCAGTGTGGTCTGGGCATTGTCGATGACGCCGCCGCCCTGAATGTCTTCGGCCAGCCAGTCCTTGCCTTCGATGCCGATGGACACGGCTTCGTCGGCGCTCTTGCGCACCATGACGACGCGCATTTCAATCGGAGCGTCGGGATGGGCCGGATCGATGGTGTAATTCTGGTCGTTGACGAACCACAGCGTGTCGCCAGCCGTAATACGGGCTTGCAGCGCATAGGTATGGCCCGGCTCAATCTTGTCCGTGTCGAAATTGATCGCAAAGGGGATCGGCGATCCCTGCGCGGATTCGATGCGGGTTTCGGCAATCGTCTGGGACGGCGCATCGGCAAGCGAGATATCTGCGAGCTGTACCGTCAGCTTGGCTTCCGGCGGCAGGGCGATGCGCTCGCGATACATGACCGTGCCACTGACGGTCTTTTCCGCAGCAATGCTGCTGGTCGGCATGGACGTGGTCAGGAACAAGGCTGCGCCGCCAAGCGCGCCAAGACCGACCACAATGGCCGCCGCAATGGAAAGAGTGCTCTTCAGTAGTTTTCGCATTCTTAAAGTCCGAAACCCCATCCCCGCACAGTCGGGAATATTCTCCCAATGTGACAGTGTTGTCGTGCCCGTCGCTCTATCCGCATCTGTCAGGAGCTTGATTCACTCCGCAGACAATAATGAAATCTTCATGTGAAAATTGTGGCAGCACAAGTAAGCGCCGCCCAAATTACCCTTTATTTTAGGGGTTTAAATAGTTAATTCGCACTTAAAGCGAAACAGAGTTTTCTGCAAATAGATCAAAGAGCTGATCCGGCGGATTAAGTATTTGGCGATTTGTCCCATCGCTTTCGACTTAATGCGTCGTCATCCTTGGCAGCGACCCAACCATCCGCCGTGCCATCCGCGAGATGTTCGCGCTTCCAGAAGGGTGCGCCGGTCTTCATGAAATCCATGAGAAAAGAGGCTGCCTCAAAGGCGGCAAGGCGATGCGCCGAAGCAGTCGCGACGAGCACGATATTGTCACCGGGCTTGATGAGCCCGTAACGGTGAATGACGGATATGCCAAGAAGCGGCCAGCGCGCCATCGCCTGCTCGGCAATGCGCCTGATCTCAGCCTCCGCCATCCCCGGATAATGCTCGAGTTCCAATGCGGAGAGGCGACCATTTTCATCCCGGCAAAGCCCGGAAAAGGTGACAATAGCACCGATATCCTTGCGTCCAGCGCGAAGCTTTTCCACTTCCGCCGTCGCGTCGAAATCATCTTCGCGAACGCTGATGAACAGCGGGCAAATCGACTGCCCGCTCATCTCAGCCACCCGTCATGGGCGGGAAAAGAGCAACCTCGTCCCCGTCCTGGATGAATTCATCATGTTCGGCATGTTCCTGATTGATGGCCGCTCGGATCACGTCGCCATGTTCAAAAGCGGCTTCATATTCTTCGCCATGGGTTTTCAGCTGGCTAATGAGTTCACCGACCGTCACTTTCGGGGCAGGGAGGACGATGAGGTCTTCACCCTTGCCGATTTTCTCCCGCACCCAGGCGAAATAGACCACTTTGACGCTCACGAGCTCAATCCATCACGTGCTTGAGGCCTGCCTTGAAATAATCCCAGCCCGTATAGAGCGTGAGGATTGCCGATATCCAGAGCAGGACAATGCCCAGTTCCGTTACATAGGGCATGATTTTATCACCGGCTGGGCCAGCGAGCAAAAAGGCCAGTGCAACCATTTGTGCCGTGGTTTTCCATTTCGCAAGACGCGAAACCGGAACGCTGACCTTAAGTTCCGCGAGATATTCGCGCAGGCCCGAAACCAGAATTTCGCGGCACAGGATGATGATTGCCGCCCACAGGGTCCAGCCGGCAATGGTGCCATCAGCCGCCAGAAGCAACAGAATCGCAGAGACGAGAAGCTTGTCTGCGATCGGGTCAAGCATGCGACCGATCGTCGAGGTCTGCTTCCAGATACGGGCAAGATAGCCGTCGAAGAAATCGGTGATGCTGGCCACGATAAACAGGCCGAGAGCGGTCCAGCGGGCGAAGTCGCTGGATTCAAGGCGTCCCTCCACAAAGAAGCACAACACCACAAGCGGCACAGCGACAATCCGTCCGTAAGTGAGAATGTTGGGCAAGGAAAGGGTATGTTTGTTCTGCATTGTTCCGCCGTAACCGTAATTTTGTGCACATCAACAGGGATGAGCAATAAAATCAACACTTGTGCAGCTGTTCTGCTCGGACCTTATGACGCTGCTGCGCAAAAGCGCATCAAAATTGCGTCACCTGTCACGAAAATGGTCATGAATGGTGCGTGCCATCGCCTCCGATATGCCGTCGATCTGCATCAGGTCTTCCACCGCCGCACGGGAAACAGCCTTTGCCGTTCCAAAATGATGCAGCAATGCGCGTTTGCGCGACGGACCGATTCCCGCAATTTCATCGAGCGGGTTCTTGACCATTTCCTTCTTGCGTCGCGCCCGGTGTGTGCCGATGGCGAAACGGTGCGCCTCGTCGCGCATGCGCTGGATGAAATAAAGAACCGGATCGCGCGGCGGCAGGGTGAAGGGCTGCTTGCCTTCCACGAAAAACCGTTCACGTCCCGCTTCACGGTCCACGCCCTTGGCGATGCCGATCGCATTGACGAGATTGGCGATACCCATTTCATTGAGAATCTGACGCACAGCTCCCACTTGCCCCTGTCCACCATCAATGAGAATCACATCGGGCCAGGCTGGGAAACTGTCATTTATTTCAGGCGCTTCAGGGCTTTCCGAGGCGGGCGCTTCATCTGGCGCGCCATGTTCCTTCACCAGCCTTGAGAAGCGACGCTCGATCACCTCGCGCATCATGCCAAAATCGTCGCCCGGCGTGATGTCGGTCGAGCGGATATTGAACTTGCGATACTGGTTTTTGGCGAAACCTTCCGGCCCGGCGACGATCATGCCGCCAACGGCGTTCGTACCCATGATGTGCGAATTATCGTAGACCTCAATACGGCGTGGCGTGCGCGCAAGACCGAATGTCTCCGCCATGCCTTGTAGCAGGCGCGCCTGCGATGAAGTTTCGGCAAGCCTGCGGCCCAATGCTTCGCGCGCATTGGTCAGCGCGTGATCAACGAGATCCTTTTTCTCGCCGCGCTGGGGCACATTGACCTGCACCTTATGACCGGCGCGGGTGGAAAGCGCCTCGGCGATGAGCGCCTGTTCTTCCACGGCCTCGGATAAAAGCACAAGGCGCGGGCAGGGCTTGTCGTCGTAGAACTGCGACAGGAACGCGCCCAGAACTTCCGCCGGACCTAGCGAGCTGTCGGCCTTTGGATAATAAGCGCGGTTGCCCCAGTTCTGGCCGGTGCGGAAGAAGAAGACCTGAATACAGGTCATGCCGCCTTCCTGATGGATGGCGAAAACATCGGCTTCCTCAACCGTCTGCGGATTAATGCCCTGATGCGACTGGACATGCGAAAGCGCCGCCAAACGGTCGCGATAGACTGCGGCATGTTCGAAATCGAGATCGGCAGACGCCGCCTGCATGGCGGTGGCCAGATGATCTTTCACCGACTGGCTCTTGCCGGACAGGAATGCCTTGGCCTCGGAGACCAGTTCGGCATAATCCGCATCGCTGATTTCGTGCGTGCAGGGGCCGGAGCAGCGCTTGATCTGATAGAGCAGGCAGGGGCGGGTGCGGCTTTCAAAAACCGAATCGGTGCAGGTGCGCAGCAAAAAGGCGCGTTGCAGCGCATTGATCGTGCGCCCCACAGCGCCCGCCGAGGCAAAGGGGCCGAAATAATCGCCCTTGCGCGAGCGTGCGCCGCGATGTTTGAAAATGCCGGGCGCGCGATGATCGCCCGTCAGAAGAATATAAGGAAAAGACTTGTCGTCGCGCATCAGCACGTTGAAGCGCGGGCGCAATCTTTTGATCAGATTGGCTTCAAGCAGCAGCGCTTCGGTTTCCGTGCGCGTCACGACGAATTCCATCATCGCCGTCTCGCGGATCATGCGGACGATGCGATTCGAATGGGCTATGCCACGGGCATAATTGGAAACGCGCTTTTTGAGATTGCGCGCCTTGCCGACATAAAGCACGTCGCCATCGCTGTTGAACATGCGATAGACGCCGGGATTGTTCGGCAGGCGTTTGACGAAAGCGTTGATGATATCCTGACCGCTGAGCCCTGCCGTATCCGGCAACCCGTCCGACGAATCCCACTGGATCTGGTCGGCCATGGAAGGTGCTGCGATAATTTCAGCGCCGGTATCGTCGCTATCGTCATCATCTTCGGTTTCCGCGTCGCCAATGATAATACCCGCCACGTCCTGCTCGTCGTCGGACGGCAAGCTGGAGCCAGTATCGTCATGGTTTTTGCGGTTGCCGCTCATTCCGTGATTCCTGCGATGTCGGGGGTTTCCCAAGCCAGATGCTGCCCGCCATCAAGCGCAATCATCTGGCCGGTAATGGAACGATTCTCCCAGAAGTAGCGCACTGTACGGCCAAATTCCGGCAATTCTGGCGCACGCTGCAGGGCCACTTTGCTGACTTGCCGTTCAAAATCGCCCGGGCGCTGTCGTTCGCTTGGCAAGGTCGGGCCCGGCGCAATCGCATTCACGCGAATGCGCGGCGCGAGCGCCTGCGCAAGGGTGCGGGTCGCATTCCAGAGCGCTGTCTTGGACAGTGTATAAGAGAAGAAGTTCGGATTGAGCTTCCAGACGCGCTGGTCGATCACATTGACGATCAA
>JAEXXS010000365.1 GCA_023451915.1 Pseudomonadota bacterium
ATATCGCCGGTTCATTCCGTTTTAGATTTCCCGCAACTTCGAATCGCGAGGAAATCATGGCTCTCAAAGTCGCGGTCCAGATGGACCATATCAGCACGATCAACATCAAGGGCGACACGACATTTGCACTTTCGCTGGAGGCGCAGAAGCGCGGCCACGAACTGTATCACTACACGCCTGACCGCCTGTCGATGCGCGATGGCGTGGTTTCGGCCCGTCTCGAAAAGCTGGACGTGCGCGACGTCGTGGGCGACCACTTCACGCTGGGTGAGCCGATCCGCCGCCCCATGTCGGAAATGGACGTGGTGCTGCTGCGTCAGGACCCGCCTTTCGACATGAACTACATCACCACCACGCATCTTCTGGAGCGCATTCATCCCAAAACGCTGGTCGTCAACGATCCGGCCTGGGTGCGCAACAGTCCCGAAAAGATTTTCGTCACCGAGTTTCCCGACCTGATGCCGGAGACGCTGATCACCAAGGACCCGCAGGAAGTCATGGATTTCCGCCGCGAGTTCGGTGACATCATCCTGAAGCCGCTTTACGGCAATGGCGGCGCGGGCGTGTTTCATCTGGCCGATGGCGACCGCAATCTCTCGTCGCTGCTCGAAATGTTCGGACAGCTCTTCCGTGAACCGTTCATCGCGCAGCGTTATCTGAAAGACGTGCGCGCAGGTGACAAACGCATCATCCTGATCGACGGCGAACCGGTCGGCGCGATCAACCGCGTGCCATCGGAAACCGACGCCCGCTCCAACATGCATGCGGGCGGCAAGGCGGAACAGAGCAAGCTGACGCCGCGCGAGCGCGAAATCTGCGAACGCATCGGACCGTCCCTGCGGGAGCGCGGCTTCATTCTGGTCGGCATCGATGTGATTGGCGACTATATGACCGAGATCAACGTCACCTCGCCAACCGGCATCCGCGAAATCGAGCGTTTCGACGGCACCAATATTGCCGCGCTGTTCTGGGATGCGGTGGAAGCAAAGCGATAAAAGAGCGTTCGGACCCCATTCATCTGGGGCAAGGTCGTTTCAGCTAAAAGCTATCAGTATTGTGAAACGGGCTTCCAGCAATGGAAGCCCGTTTCTTGTTAGGTAGCTCATCGTTTATTGTGATTATACCATTGAGAAAACTTGCAAAACCAAAATGAAACATACCGCCTTTGTCCCATGGCTCTGTTTGGGCAACACTGTCGGATAAAGTTATAATCTTCTAATTTAAGTTATTGCCAATCCCGCTCTTTAATGCAGAATTCGTAATATTCGGTGATTTGTCGAATATTGTTCGAGGGGATTTTGATGCGTAATTCGACTGAGAACAGAAAAACTCACGCCTTTCCGTTACTGCGCTTGTCCGCACCTCAGTTTAAAATGCCGATACCCGTCATCGGGGTTCTTTTTCTCTTTCCCTATACAGAAACGGCGCTCGCCGATTGTACGCCTGCCTCTCCTGCATCGGGCGGTACAGTGGTTTGTAATGGCAATCCGAACGGCTTCAGCACCAGCGGCCTTGGCAGCCTCAATGTCGTGATCCAGCAGAACACCAATCTGAACGGTCCGTTCACGGCCAGCAGCATGGGGCCACTGACCGTCGACAATTCGGGCAATATGCAAAGCGCGGTCGTAACCGATGCGACCAGCCTCGTTTTCGACAATCGCGCCACGATCAATGGCGGCCTGACGATTAGCGGCAACGGGACCTATACGGTCCACAATTACGCCAATTCGTTTATCAATTCGGGTTTCAGCTTTACGGGCAACAGCACCAATAACATCACCAATGACGGCACGCTGAACAATGGTGTCACCATCAATGGCGATGGCGCGACCAATATCCTCAACACCGCGGGCGCTTCGCTCAACAATGGTATTTTCGTCAACGGCGCCAGCCAGACCTATGTGCAGAATTACGGCACGATCCAGAGCACGATTGCGCTTGGTTCCGGCAATGACACGATCATCAATTATGATCCCGGCCAGATAAATGGCAGCGTTTCGCAAGGCTCCGGCGACGATATTTTCGACATGCGCGGCGGTCGGGTCAGCGCGACGGTCAATCAGGATGACGGCAATGACCGTTTCCTGTTGTCCGGCGGCGAAGTGACCGGCTCGCTGATGGCGGGCGCAGGCGCTGATTATATGCTCTGGACCGGCGGATTGATCGGCGGCATCGACATGGGTACGGACAATGACGTGGCCGTGTTTCGGGGGCTGACGGATACGCAGCTCAAAAACATCCAGATCAATGGCGGCCTCGGCACAGATCGTCTGACCTGGCAGAACACCAAGGGCAGCAACCCGCAGCGTCTGATCAACTGGGAGCTTATCGAGCTTCAAAATGCGTCGGAGCTGACGATGAACAGCAATCTGACGCTCGGCGACAGCGGGACCTCGACCGGCACGCTCACTATCGATTCCACCAGCTATCTGCGCGCAGGCAGCGGCGCCTGGACGATCAGCCCGGCGGTGGGCGGCAGTCTCACACAGGTGGTGAATGCCGGGGTGATTGATCTGACGAACGGCTCCAATTCCACATCCGACAGGCTTACCATTGTCGGCAATTATCAAGGCAATTCGGGCCAGCTCTGGCTGAATACGGTTCTGGCCGGTGACAATGCGCCATCCGACAAGCTGGTTATTTCGGGCGGTACAACGACCGGCTCGACCGGCATCGTCGTCACCAATGTCGGCGGGACGGGTGCTCAGACCCTGCAGAATGGTATTCTGGTTGTGGAAGCAATCAATGGCGGCACTACAGGCGACGATACTTTCCATCTCGCGCAGCGCGCTTCTGCCGGTATTTACGAATATCAGCTGGTTCATGGCGGTGTGACCGACGGCACCAGCAATAATTGGTATTTGCGCAATAATTTCGAGGGCATTGACGCGACAAATCCGAACTTACCCGACTGGCTGTTGCCGGGTACTGATGGCGGCGGTGGCTCTGGTGGCGGCACAGGTGGCGGCTCTGGCGGTGGAACCGGCGGTGGTACCGGAGGCGGTACGGGTGGCGGCACCGGTGGTGGCACAGGCGGAGGTACGGGCGGCGGCACAGGTGGGGGCGATGGCGGCGGCAGTATCACGCTGGTTCGTCCGGAAGTTCCTATCCTGAGCGCTACGCCCACCGTCGTGCGC
The DNA here is from genome assembly GCA_023451915.1 of Pseudomonadota bacterium. The sequence continues at coordinate 3,138 of JAEXXS010000365.1, forward strand.
GGGCTGTTGCGCGTGGCGCTCGGCACCTTCCACGAGCGGCATGGCGAACAGTCCTGGTTTGGCGATGAGGCCAACAAGCACGTGATATGGGCGCGTATGTTCGGCGATCAATATCGCCAGAATCTCAGCACCTTTGCCGATCAGCGCTATAAGGGTAACCAGTGGGGCATGCAGTTCGGCGTGCCGGTCTATCGGGCCGAACATGATGACGGCCAGCTCGATACGGTCGGTCTGATGGCCAGTTATGCCCGTGGCTGGGGCGATATGCGCGCCAGAAACATCTATGGCAGGAATATCGATATCGGCGACGTCGACGTCGATGCCTATAGTCTCGGCGCATATTGGACCCACACCTGGGAAGATGAGGCTTATATCGACGCCATCATCATGCATTCCTGGCTGAGCATCGATACGGAGTCCGTCGCAAACTATAATTCCAGCTTCCACGGGAAGGAATGGACGGCATCTCTTGAAGCCGGCAAGAAATTCTCGATCACCGATAAATGGGTGATCGAACCGCAAGCGCAGATTTACTGGCAGTATCAGAATTTCGACGAGACGAGCGATCCGGGCGGTTCGATCCGCTTTGGTAATAACGATAGCTGGACAGGCCGTATCGGCGCGCGGCTGCAAGGCAATTACACGCTCAATGAACGGCCGTTCAATCCGTTTGTACTGGCCAATGTCTGGCACCAGTTCAAGGCGAGCGATACGATCTATTTCAACAACGACACGGTTCATCCATCCTGGGAAGAAACGAGCCTCGAATTGGGTGCAGGTTTCACAACCAAGGTGGCCGACAACACCTCGCTTTATGCCAATGCATCCTATGAGTTCAATCTGGGCGGCGAGCGTTTCCGGGTTCTTTCCGGTCGCTTGGGCGCGCGCATTTCCTGGTAAGTTCCAAACCGCAATCGTCACACGATGTTCTTGATCCGTTTCGGGAAAAATGCTTAAATCCAATGGTTGTATTTAAGCATTTTCTCACTTTAGAGATGTGCTGCGTGGCGAGTGGGGGCTTATGGTCGCGCGGGTTGGAACGGTTGCCTTTCAGGGCATAGAAGCGGTGCCTGTCGATGTGCAGGTCATGGTCGCGCCGGGCAAGATGGGCATGTCGATTGTCGGTCTGCCCGACAAGGCGGTGGCGGAAAGCCGCGAACGCGTCCAGGCGGCCTTGCACGCTTCCGGGCTTTCCATGCCCACCAAGCGGGTCACGGTCAATCTGGCGCCTGCCGATCTGCCGAAGGAAGGCTCGCATTACGATCTGCCGATCGCGGTTGGGCTGATGGCGGCGATTGGCGCTATTCCCGCCGATGCCATTCAATCCTATCTGGTGCTGGGCGAACTCTCGCTTGACGGGTCGATCACAGCGGTGGCAGGCGTTCTGCCTGCTGCCATTGGGGCCAATCGCGAAGATAAGGGCCTCATCTGCCCCTATGCCTGCGGGCCGGAAGCGGCCTGGGCGGGCGCCGATATCGATATTCTCGCGCCGCGCAGCCTGATTGCGCTCGCCAATCATTTTCGCGGGACGCAGGTGCTGACCCCGCCCGATCCCTCCATGCGGGTTTCCAGTGAGAATCTGCTGGACCTTGCCGATATCAAGGGGCAGGAAACGGCAAAGCGGGCGCTGGAAATCGCCGCAGCGGGCAATCACAATCTGCTTCTGGTCGGCCCGCCCGGTTCCGGCAAATCGATGCTGGCGCAGCGCCTGCCGTCGATCCTGCCGCGCCTGTCTCCGCGTGAATTGCTGGATGTGTCCATGATCGCGTCCATCGCCGGAGAGCTTGCGGGCGGAAAACTGTCAGACCGGAGGCCCTTTCGGTCACCGCATCATTCGGCATCCATGGCGGCGATGGTCGGCGGCGGTTTGCGCGCCCGCCCGGGCGAGGTGTCGCTCGCCCATAATGGTGTGCTGTTTCTCGACGAGTTCCCCGAATTCTCGCCACAGGTGCTGGATTCGCTGCGCCAGCCGCTTGAAACGGGCGAATGTATGATTGCCCGCGTCAATCATCGCACCAGCTATCCGGCGCGCTTTCAATTGATTGCCGCCATGAACCCATGCCGCTGCGGGATGGCGGGCGAACCCGGCCACAGTTGCGCGCGCGGACCCCGCTGCCAGACGGATTATCAGGCGCGGATTTCCGGGCCGCTATTGGACCGTATCGACCTGCGTGTCGATATGCCTGCCATCTCGGCGCTCGACCTCATTCAACCCGCGCAGGCGGAGCGAAGCCAAACGGTAGCGCAACGGGTCGCCCGCGCGAGGGGCGTGCAGGCCGCGCGCTATGCGGCGTTGGGGCTCGATCCGTCGATGACGAATGCGCATTGTTCGGCAAATCTGATCGAGGAGGTGGCGCGACCCGATGCGGCGGGGTTGAAGCTGTTGCGCGACGCCAGCGAGCAGATGCGCTTTTCCGC
>JAEXXS010000374.1 GCA_023451915.1 Pseudomonadota bacterium
TCATGAATTTACGGCTCCTGCCTGCGGATTGTTGTTGCCGGGCGTCAGCGACGCCACAACGTCGGTGCGCGGGCCAAACTGTGTAATACGGCCGTTTTCCAGCACCAGCAGCTTGTCGGCTACCTGCATGATGGTCGGACGATGCGCGATCATGATGACGATGGCGCCATCATCACGGGCGTGTTCGATGGCGCGCATCAGGGCGCGCTCGCCGATGGCGTCGAGATTGGAGTTGGGTTCGTCGAGCACGATCAGGCGCGGGCGATTATAGAGGCAGCGCGCAAGCCCGATGCGTTGACGCTGCCCGCCGGAGAGTGTCAGTCGTCCGTCGCCCACCGGCGTGTCGTAACCGAGCGGCATGCGCCCGATCATTTCATGCACATCGGCTAGGCGGGCGGCTTCCAGCACGCGGTGCGGATCGCTGTCTCCCATGCGCGCAATGTTGTCCTTAATGGTGCCGTCGAGCAGAGAGACCGATTGCGGCAGGTAACCGGCGATTTCGCCGAACGAACCGCGCTCCCAGAGATAGACATTGTTGCCGTCGAGGAAGACGCCGCCCGAGGTGGGCTTGACGATGCCGATCAGCAAGCGCGCAAGCGTGGATTTACCAGCAGCCGACGGGCCGACGACGCCCAACACTTCACCGGGCGAAATCGAAAACGAAATGCCCTTGATGATCGGAACTTCCACGCCGGGTGCGGCATAGATCAGCTTGTCGATAACCAGATCGCCATTGGGGCGTGGGGTTGGCATGGTCTGGCGCACAGCGAGGTTTTCAGACAGCAGAGACTGAACACGCTTCCAGCTCGCTATGGCGCTGACCCATTGACGCCAGTTCTCCACAATGCGGTCGAAGGGCATCAGCAAGCGACCGATGATGATGCTGGTCGCGATCATCGCACCGGGAGAGATTTCCTGCTGCATGGCAAGCAGCGTCCCGATGCCAAGCGATGCGATCTGGATGATGAAACGCGCCGTGCGTGCAATCGACGACAGGGCTTTGACGCGGGTGCCGCCGAGATCGAGAACCTCGAGCGCCTGCATCTGTACGGTGCGCCAGCGGCGCGCGAGGGCAGGCAGCATACCCATGGCTTCGATGACTTCTGCATGGCGCAGGCTGCTGCCGATTTTCGTCACCGCTTCGATATTGGCCTGGTTGGCCTCCTGAATAAGATTGCGGGTCAGGAGATCGGTCAAGAGGCCACAGGCGACCAGAATGACGACCGCTACAACGCCGATCACACCGAGCATCGGATGCAGCAGAAACAATACGCCCAGGAAGATCGGCGACCATGCCGCGTCGAGCGGCGCATTGATGGCAGGCGAGGTCAGGAAGCCGCGCAATTCTGTCAGGTCTCGCAGCGTCTGTGTGGCTTTCGGCAGACCCTGATCGACCGAGGCCTGTACGGCGGCGGTCAACACGGCCAGGTTGAGACGGCGCACCAGCGCGGTGCCCATGGCTTGAAATGATAGCGCCCGGATGAACTCCAGAACGCCGAAAACGATCATCGCGCCCACTGCGAGAATCGTCAGCATGGTCAGCGTGTCGAGACTGCGGCTGTTCAGGACGCGGTCATGAACCTGCAACATGTAGAGCGGTACGGTGAGTTGTAGCAAATTGATACAGGCACTCAAAAGCACCGCATAAAGCAGCCCCGACAGGAACACGCGCCGGGCCTTGTAAATTAGGCTTTTCGGCGAAACGCCCACTTCATCGGTGGCTTTTTTCCCGGCGGGGCTCTTGCCATTTAGGTTCTTTTGGCCAGTATCGTTCATACGCGGTCTGCCTTGGTATGGTCACAGGTCGTGGATATCCCTAAAGAGAGTCACCCATCTATCAGTATTATTCAAGTAATACCGCTTAGAATGTGACGGAAAAAAGTTATTACGGCGGGGAAATGCGAAAGGAGACAAGAAAATCTAATTGAAAATTTCTTCAAAATTTGAAGTAAAATTGAGAATGGAGATTAAAAGATGCAAAAACTTCTGCACGAGGGAGTGGAAGTCGAAACATCAATTGACGGATACTCATCCGTTGATTTTCCTGAAGTAACCGCCGAGAAACAGGAACGCAGAAACCCGGTGCATACAGTCGTTGTTACTCATTTCGAACTGGCCCGGATGATTGAACGAGTGAACCGCCGCTTTGTGAGCCTCCTGAAGACGGAGCTGACCAAGTTGGGGGTAGAGGACATTGGCCCGGCACAGACGCTTGTTCTGATGGCGATCGGCGATGTCGAACTCACTGTGGGTGAACTACTGGATCGCGGGCATTATGTCGGGTCCAACATTTCCTATTATTTAAAACAGCTTACCGATGGCGGTTATGTTGATCGTGTTGCCTCGCAGCGAGACAAGCGGTCCGCCCGCATTCGTCTGACAGACAAGGGCGAACGCCTTTGCCTGAACCTTAGAAACGCCAGCAGGGACTATCATCATATCCTTGCTCGTGATGACGATGATCTTCGAAATCTCGAAATCGCATACCAGACTTTACACAGGCTGGAATTGCTGTGGGGCAACGCCGCACGGTATGGCATTTGATGTTGATCGACGAATATCGACCAAAAAACCTACACGTTTTGTGACATGCATATAGCTTTTGTGCACAGACGTGGATTTGGTCAGTTCG
>JAEXXS010000388.1 GCA_023451915.1 Pseudomonadota bacterium
CTTCCGCTTATCGCCCCAAGGCGGAAAGCGATGCATGGCCGCTTGGCGATCCAATCTTGCGGCTGAAGAACTATCTGATCCTGCGCGGCGTTTGGTCGGAAGACCGTCACAAGCAGGCGGAAGCGGAGGTGATGGACCTTGTCGTCAGCGCGCAGCGCGAGGCGGAAGCCATCGGCACGCTGCATGATGGGCGCAAGCCTTCCATGCGCGACATGTTCGAGGATGTCTACGCTGAAACGCCGCCGCATCTTGTTCGCCAGCGTCAGGAAGCGGGGTTCTGATCCATGACCAAGATGACTATGCCCAGAATGACAATGATCGAGGCGATCCAGAACGCCCACGATATCGCCATGGAGCGCGACAAGAATGTGGTCGTGTTCGGTGAGGATGTCGGCTATTTCGGCGGCGTGTTTCGCTGCACCGCCGGTCTACAGAAGAAATATGGCAAGGAGCGCTGCTTCGATGCGCCGATCAGCGAGCTTGGCATTGTCGGCACGGCGATCGGCATGGCCGCTTACGGCTTGCGCCCCTGCATCGAAGTGCAGTTCGCGGATTATGTCTATCCGGCCTATGACCAGATCGTTTCCGAAGCTGCCCGTCTGCGCTATCGCTCGGCAGGCGAGTTCACATGCCCCATCGTGATCCGCATGCCATCCGGCGGCGGCATCTATGGCGGGCAGACGCATAGCCAAAGCCCGGAAGCGCTGTTTACCCATGTGTCAGGCCTGAAGACGGTGATGCCGTCCACGCCTGCAGACGCCAAGGGCCTGCTGCTGGCAGCAATTGAAGACCCGGATCCGGTGATCATGTTCGAACCAAAGCGGCTTTATAACGGCCCCTTCGACGGCCACCACGACAAGCCGGTCACATCCTGGAAGAAGCACGATCTGGGTGAAGTCCCGGAAGGCTATTACACGGTTCCGCTAGGAAAGGCCGCTATTCGCCGCGAGGGCAGCGCCGTGACGGTTCTTGCCTATGGCACCATGGTTCATGTGGCGCTGGCCGCGGCGGAAGAAACTGGTGTCGACGCCGAGATCATCGATCTGCGCACGCTTTTGCCGCTCGATACCGAGACGATTATGGCTTCGGTGCGCAAGACTGGCCGTTGCGTCATCGTGCACGAAGCAACACTCACCTGCGGCTATGGTGCGGAACTTGCCGCGCTCGTGCAGCGCGATTGCTTCTATCACCTTGAAGCGCCGGTCATTCGCGTGACGGGTTGGGACACGCCTTACCCGCATGCACAGGAATGGGCCTATTTCCCCGGTCCTGATCGTGTCGGTCGCGCACTTGTGTCGATCATGGAAGCGTGAGGGGAGACAACATGGCTCATTTTACAATCAAACTCCCCGATGTCGGTGAAGGCGTTGCCGAGGCCGAGCTTGTCGAATGGCATGTGAAGGTTGGCGATATCATTCGCGAGGATGATCTCCTGGCTGCCGTCATGACCGACAAGGCGACGGTGGAAATCCCGTCGTCGCGCGCGGGCAAAGTCATCGCGATCAATGGCGAAGTCGGTGAAAAGATTGCCGTCGGTTCAGAACTGGTGCGGCTTGAAATCGAAGGCGCTTCCGGTGCAGTCGACGAAGCAAAGGCGGAAGAGCCTGCGCAGAGTGCGATAGCCGTCGAGGCTCCGAAAGCGCAGACGCCGGAAGTGCCGGTCTTGTTGCAGACGCCGGTTCCGCCAAAACCGGAAGCGCCAAAGCGTGAAACCTCGGGACGGGCTTTTGCAGGCGCGGGCCCGGTGCGGGCAGAAGGTGAAAAGCCTCTGGCAACGCCATCGGTCCGGTTGCGCGCGCGCGATGCTGGCGTTGATCTCAGGCGTGTTCGCGGAACCGGACCCGCGGGCCGCATCACCCATGAAGATCTGGACGCGTTCTTCGAGACCGAAAGCGGGGCTGCAACGGCGCTATCGGGCTATGCAGCCGATACATCCGTCAACGAAATCAAGGTGATCGGGCTTCGGCGCAAGATAGCCGAACGCATGGCGGAAGCAAAGCGCCACATTCCGCATATCACCATTGTCGAGGAAGTAGACGTCACGCAGCTTGAAGAACTGCGCGCTGGCCTCAACAATGATAAGAAGGAAGGGCGTCCGCGCCTGACGCTGCTGCCTTTCGTCATCCGCGCCATCGTCAAGGCGGTGAAAGAACAGCCGGGCCTGAATGCCCATTTCGACGATGAAGCCGATATCATCCGCCAGTTCGGCGGTGTACATGTGGGCATTGCCACGCAGACGCCCAATGGCCTGATCGTCCCCGTGGTGCGACACGCCGAAAGCATGACTGTCTTTGCGGCGGCTTCCGAACTGTCGCGTGTGACGGAAGCCGCACGCAATGGAACGGCAAAGCGGGAAGAGTTGAGCGGTTCCACCATCACCATCACGTCGCTCGGACCGCTTGGGGCGATTGCCACGACACCGATCATCAATCGGCCAGAGGTCGCGATTGTTGGCATCAATAAGATGGCCGTGCGCCCAATGTGGGACGGAACCCAGTTCGTGCCGCGCAAGATGATGAACCTTTCATGCAGCTTCGATCATCGGGTGATCGACGGTTGGGATGCGGCTGTCTTTGTGCAGAAGCTGAAAAGCCTCATCGAAACGCCTGCGATGATCTTTGTGGAAGGCTGAACTTATGAGCGAGATTAACTGCAAACTTCTGATCATCGGCGGCGGTCCTGGCGGCTATGTCTGCGGCATCCGGGCAGGACAGCTCGGCATCGATACCGTACTTGTCGAGCGAAAGCGCCTCGGCGGCACGTGCCTCAATGTCGGCTGTATTCCGTCGAAAGCACTGATCCATGCGGCGGATGAATTCCATCGTCTGACGCATTTCGCATCGAAAGGCGCGCTTGGCATTACCGCGCAAAATCCGGCTATTGATTTTGTCCGTACGCTTGAATGGAAGGACGGTATCGTCAATCGGCTGAATAGTGGTGTGGCCGGGCTGTTGAAACGGTCGCGCGTGCGCATGTTTCAAGGCCAGGCGCGGTTCATGGATGGCAAGACCGTGCTGGTTGACACCGATACGGGCCGCCAGACCATTCATGCGGAAAATATCGTGATCGCCACCGGTTCCGTGCCGGTTGAAATTGAAGCACTGCCTTTCGGCGGCAATATCATTTCGTCCACGGAAGCGCTGTCGCTGGGGGCCATACCGGAGAAGCTTGCTGTCGTAGGCGGCGGTTATATCGGGCTTGAAATCGGCACGGCTTACGCCAAGCTCGGTTCCAAGGTCACTATTGTCGAAGCGACCGACCGCATCCTGCCGCAATATGATGCGGAACTGACGCGACCGGTCATGGCGCGATTAAAGGCGCTTGGCGTTGAAGTGCTGACCAGCACGTCGGCCAAGGGACTGACCGGCGACGGCAAGGCGCTGGAGGTGTTGGCAGCAGACGGTTCAGCCAAGCGCATTGAAGCTGACAAGGTGCTGGTGACAGTCGGGCGCAAGCCGCAGACCGACGGTTGGGGCTTGAGCGAAATCCGGCTGGATATGGATGGGCGTTTCATCCGCATCGATGATCGCTGCCGCACCTCGATGCGTGGCGTTTATGCAATTGGCGATGTCACCGGAGAACCGATGCTCGCGCATCGCGCAATGGCGCAGGGCGAAATGGTTGCCGAGATCATCGCGGGCGGTAAACAGGCCTGGGACAAGCGCTGCATTCCGGCGGTCTGCTTCACCGATCCGGAAATCGTGACAGTGGGACTGTTGCCCGACGAGGCGCGCAAGGCAGGCCACAACACGCAGGTTGGCATTTTCCCATTTCAGGCCAATGGCCGCGCCATGACGATTGAACGGGAAGACGGCTTTATTCGCGTGGTGGCCCGCGCGGACAATCACGTCATTCTGGGCATTCAGGCGGTCGGCGTCGGTATTTCCGAATTGTCGTCAGCCTTTGCGCAAGCCGTTGAAATGGGCGCGCGCCTTGAGGATATTGCAGGGACAATCCACGCACATCCTACATTGGGCGAGGGCTTTGCCGAAGCAAGCATGAAGGCGCTCGGCCACGCCTTGCATGTTTAAGCTCTGGATTTGCGCTCGTAACGCCAGACGAACACCGCAGCCCCGACAACCATGGCTGCGAGTGCAAACCAGGTGATTGCATAGGACAGGTGGCTGTTGCGGAAGGAAACGACCGTCAGCCCGCCCACCGGCTGGTTGCCGGGATTGGACTTGGCGTCCGCATCGATGAAATAGGGTGCGACGACGCCAAGATCCTCTTTCGCAGCGAAAGCGGCAACGTCGCGAGAGTTCCAGCTGTTTTTTGCTGGATCGTTGGGCCGCAGGAAAAAGCCGTCCGGCTCCGGCATACGTAAAAGACCGGTCACAGTCGTTTCACCCGCAATCTGCGTTTCCGGGCGGGTTGATAAATCGCGCTTGTCGCTCGGCACGAAGCCGCGATTGATATAGGTAAGCGATCCATCTGCGGTTCGCAGCG
>JAEXXS010000444.1 GCA_023451915.1 Pseudomonadota bacterium
GCTCGCTCCTGCCGGATGAAGATCAGGGCTTCCTGTTCAGTGTCGCCATTCTGCCTCCGGCGGCTTCGCTGGAACGCACGACGGCTGTGCTCAATCAGGCAAGCGAGAACATTCGCAAGAATCCCGCCGTGGAAAACGTGTTCGCCGTATCGGGCTTTGACCTTCTGTCGGGCGGTCTGAAGACCAGTGCGGGCACCATGTTTATCATGCTCAAGGACTGGAAGGAACGCACGACGCCGGAAACCGACGCGCGTAATCTGCCGGGCGCCATCATGGGCATGAATGCGGGGATCAAGGACGGGCTTGTGCTGGCCTTCAATCCGCCGCCGATCCTCGGCCTCAGCACGACCGGCGGTTTCGAGCTTTATGTTCAGGACCGTACCGGTGGCGGCGTGGAATCGCTGACCAACGCTACGAAGCTGCTCACCGATGCAGCCGCCAAGCGGCCAGAGCTACAGGGCGTGCGCACCACATTCGATCCGAATGTGCCGCAATACGATATCCAGCTTGACCGCGAAAAAGCCAAGGCGATGGGCGTGCCGATCAACTCGGTGTTCACCGCCATGCAGGCGACTTTCGGCAGTGTCTATGTCAACGACTTCACGCTGTTCGGTCGTAACTATCAGGTCAACCTGCAGTCCGAGGCGGAGTTCCGCCGCGATCCGAGCGATCTGAAACATGTGTTCGTGCGCGCCAATTCCGGCAGCATGATCCCGCTCAGCGCGCTTGTGACCGTCAAGCGCATCGTCGGCCCCGACCAGCTCGAACGTTTCAACGCGTTCAACGCTGCGAAGGTCACCGGCAATCCGGCTCCGGGCTACACGTCTGGCGAAGCCATCAAGGCGATGCAGGAAGTGGCTGCGGAAGTGTTGCCGCAGGGCTTCCAGATCGCGTGGACAGGTTCCGCCTATCAGGAAGTCACGACCAGCGGCACCGGCTCGCAGGCCATGATCTTCGGTCTGTTGATGGTGTTCCTCATCCTGGCTGCCCAGTATGAGCGCTGGAGCTTGCCGCTTGCGGTTATCACGGCGGTGCCTTTCGCGATCTTCGGCGCACTTCTGGCAACCTATCTGCGCGGGCTGACCAATGACGTCTATTTCCAGATCGGTCTCGTGACACTCATCGGCCTTGCTGCAAAGAACGCGATCCTGATCGTGGAATTTGCCGTGCTGGAGCGCGAGACAGGCAAATCCGCGTTCGATGCGGCATTGTCTGCAGCGCGTCTGCGCTTCCGTCCGATTGTGATGACCTCGCTGGCCTTCATTCTCGGCGTGGTGCCGCTGGCTATCAGCTCGGGTGCAGGCTCGGCCAGCCGTCACTCGATCGGTACAGGCGTTATCGGCGGTATGCTCGTGGCAACCTTCGTTGCGACGCTGTTCATCCCGATGTTCTACAGCATCATCGCGCGCAAGCCGCCGAAGAAGCCGGAGGATGAGGATGATGCAATTGAGCAAACGCCATCCCAGGATGCGCCAAATGGCCAGGGCGGCGGTCTCTGACCGTCATCCCGACACCAAATAGGCTGACCACCAAACAAGCAAAAGCCCCGCTATCCGGCGGGGCTTTTCATTTGCTTAAAATCTTGGTTCTCGAACATCCTCACCGGGTTGTCGCTGCCAACCTCAGTCACGCCGCAGCAGATGCCGGTCTCCTCAAACCGTTTCTGCCCGCGCGCTAGAGCGGTTCCGGTTAAAACGGAATCGTGGAACCGCTCTATCTATTTGTTTTCACGCATTATCCGACGCAAAGCCGCTACGCACTTTTGCTGGAAATGCTCTAATCAGTGCAGCAGCGAGCCGATGCTCTGGAACAATGCCCAGCCGAGAAACGCAGCCGGTACGGTCAATGCCGCCAGCATGATCCCCAGAAAGACATACGCCGCTTCATTCGGCGAACGTTTGGTTTGCTCCGGAGCTTTGTGCCATTGTGCAGGAACGCCATCAAACATCGTATAAATCCTCCTTCTCCCCGTGACAGATTAGGGATCGAAGGCTTGTTTCTTCAAGTCAAAATAAATCAGTGTATTTTAACTTGGCTTTGTGGTAAAAGCGGCGCGTAACTGCTTGATATAGGTCAATTTATCGACTTTATCCGCACCAAAAATTCCCCAAAGTGCTTGATAGTAAACATTTTTACTTTGTTACTGTAAGTATTGTTATATCCGAAGTTTCAAAAATTTCTGAAATCCGAAATCGACTCGCGTTCGATCTGCGTCAAAATGGCACGCTTTCGTGAACGACGGTTTGTTGCGGCTGGCTTGCCTATCCCGGCCCCAGCCGAGCAATGGACGTTCCGCTTCTGTCGTTTCAGATGGGGCGAAATTGGACTTTGGAGCATTCGCAGCAAAATGGCGTAGCGCCTATGCGAGGAAATCAGTCCACTGAACTGATTTCTGATCCCACTTCGATGGGTAACCGGAGCCCGCCCTAGTAAAAGCTGATCGGGAAGTAGCGCAGGTAAAGCTCGTTCAGGACGCCTTTTTGCTGCAAGGTTTGCAGGGCGTTGTTAATGGCGCTGGCAATAGCGGCGTCCTCGCGGGTGACGGCGATGCTAAGGCCGGGACCTAGATATTGCGGCGCGAGATAGGGGCCATCGGTCAGGGCGCAGCAATTGCCGCTTTGGGCATCGTTGAGCCAGAAGGACAGCGCCATGCCGTCATCGAACACGCTATCGAGCTTGCCGCCTTTCAAGTCGGCGAGCATGGCTTGCCGGTCTGGATAGGGCTTTGCCAGCGCCTGCGGGAAATAGCTGTTGAGCAGTTGCTCATGCGCCGTGCCGGCAATGACGCCAACCGATTTGCCGCGCGTCGCAAGCGCTGCGGGTTGGGTGAAGCTTTTGCTGTTCTGGGTCGCAAAGCGCGCGGGCAGGCGCATATAGCTGCGCGAAAAGACAAATTGCTCTCGCCGTGCTTTCGTGGGTTGCCACCCACCAATAATCGCCTCCGCATCACCTTTCAGCACACGGTCTTCCAGTTCGTCCCAGGGCACGGCTTCGATCTGGCAAATATCCTCGATCCCAAGCTGACGGCAAAGCGCCTTGGCGAGATCGACATTATAGCCGGAGAGCTGCCCCTGATTGTTGAGCGTGTTAAAGGGCGGAAAATCCACGGTCGTGATAAAGCGCAGCCGGGTTAGCTTTTGCAACGAAGGCAAAGGCAAGCGTTCCGTCTGGTTGAGGAAATGCGGAGCAGACGGAGCCGTCTGCGCGAATGCAGTTGGGCTTGCCGCCAGCGCGCCAGCTAAAATCATCAAGCTTGAAAGACAGCGTTTCATGGGCAGACGTCCTATCAGCCCGGGCATAATTTCGCGTTAACGCTGAACTTGCAAGGGTTGCATGATTTTCGGCCCGCAAAATATGGTTGCATTTTTATAATATCCTTTTACTTTCAATTTAACAATAAAAAGCGACAAGAAAGGCGGTAATATCTCATTATATTCTACTATTATAAATCAATAAAATAATAATCACTGATTTATATTTACAGAGCGTCGGGGGGCGTTATGAATAACGGATCGACTGGCTTCGATCTGGAGATATGCGGCGCCATATCTGCCAGATTGCAGCGGCGTGGTGTTGCGCGGTCTTCGCTGATCGGGGCTTATGGCGAAGCGGTGCGCAACGGGACCACATTTTGCACTGAGCTTGTTCAGCAACCCGGCGTGACGGAAACCGCAGTTTTCGAAGCGATTGCAGACCTGTTGGGGCTGGAGTTCACACAGGAGCTGCTGCCATCCCACGTCTTCATTTCGGATGAAGACGCCTTGCCGGGCCTCACCGATGTGGCGCAGGTGATGACCATCGGGCGGGACGGGACGACATATCTTTATATTGCGCCCATCGAACGCCGGATCAGGGGGCTGCTCGACCATGTGCGCGCCAACCCGTCGCTGCGCAACCGCATCCGCATCTGCACGCCGACACTGCTCAGGCAAATCCTGCGCCGGCGATACAGCGCAAGGTTGATCGATCGGGCGCGGCAGATGACGCCGCAATCCCTTTCGGCTGCCCGCGTGTTACACAGCTGGCAGGCTTTCGGTATCGCGATGGCGCTTTATCTGCTGATTGCCGCCATCATCAACTGGCCGCTCCAGACGGTTCTGGCGCTCCATGTCATGATGACGTTATTTTTCTTCGGCTGTGTGTTGATCCGTCTTTTTGCCGTAACGAGCGGCGGGCGTCTGCGGTTCGTTGAAATCCTGCCGCTGAAGAAACGGGATTTGCCGATCTATTCCGTGCTTGTGCCGCTTTATCGGGAAAAAGAGGTGATCGGCCAGCTGGTTGCCGCACTCAACGGAATCAACTGGCCGCCGAGCAAGCTGGAAATCAAGCTCGTCTGCGAGGAGGACGATTATGAGACGCGCTTCGCGATAGAACGCCATCATCTGCCGGCTAATTTCGAGGTCATCACCGTGCCGCCGGGCGGTCCGCGCACCAAGCCGAATGCGCTGAATTATGCGTTGCAATTCTTGCGGGGCGAGATTGTCGCGGTATTCGACGCCGAGGACCGTCCGCACCCCGACCAGTTGCGCGAGGCATGGCAGGTTTTTCTGCGCGATGGCGGGCAGCTTGCCTGTGTGCAGGCGCCGCTGATCATCGGCAATTTCCGGCACAATCTTTTGACGCGCATGTTCGCCTTCGAATATGCGGCGTTGTTTCGCGGGCTTCTGCCATGGCTGGCCAGCCGAGGGCTGGTCATTCCGCTTGGCGGGACCTCCAATCATTTTCGCCGGTCCTGTCTCGAAGAAGTCGGCGGCTGGGATGCTTTCAACGTTACGGAAGATGCCGATCTTGGCATTCGTCTGGCGCGCTATGGCTACCGCATCGGCACGATTGGCCGCGGCACGATCGAGGATGCGCCGGAGGATTACGATGTCTGGCGCAAGCAGCGCACGCGCTGGATCAAGGGCTGGATACAGACATGGCTGG
>JAEXXS010000393.1 GCA_023451915.1 Pseudomonadota bacterium
CGAGGGAGCCTGTCTTTCGCGCATGGGAGCTTTCGCCGGATGGTTATACCATCCTGCCCATGCGCGCCCGTACCACAAGAATAATAAACGTGTTCATGGGGCGGGACACTAATCGCCTGAAAAGAAGTCGTCAACGCATAAATACGGGCCCTGTGATATTTTCTTAAGATTCACCCCACCCTCGCGATAACTTTATTTCAACTCGGATTTGATAGTTTCGCTGGATACTCTTTGGAAAGTTGGCGGAATGAACACGGGCGGGGATATAGACGGCAGTGCCGAGAGGAACGACCGCGGCTTTGTACAGCGCAACCGCACGGAAGGTCATGTCATCCAGTGCGACGGCGAGCGCGCGATCATAGCGGCCCTGTCCGGCCCCTCTTCCACGGCATCCGACGATTATTGGACCGTCGGCCAGCTGATCTCGATACAGTCCGGGGGAAACCGTCTGGTCGGCCTCGTCCATAATGTCACCGTGCCCGACAATGCCTGGACACGCGGCGGCGACAATATCGTCCATGTCCATGTCGAATTTCTGGGCGAAGTGCGCGGCGAACCAGATGGCGCTATGTCGTTCAGCGGCGGCATTTCAAGATATCCCTATCCCGGCGCCATCGCCCATCGTATCCGCGCTTCCGATCTGTCCGCAGTCTATGCCCAGATGGGCCAGACAAGCGTGCCCATCGGGGCACTGACGCAGGACGCTTCCGTCCCCGCCTATGTTTCGGTGGAAGACCTTATCTCGCGGCACTTTGCCGTTGTCGGCACCACGGGCGTCGGCAAATCAAGCGCCGTGATGCTACTACTGCGCCGCATCGTGTTGCAGCGGCCTGATCTGCGCATCCTGATCCTTGACCCGCACAATGAATTTGCGGGCGCGTTTCCCGACCTCGCCATCGCGGTGGACCAGACCAATATCGAACTGCCGTTCTGGATGCTGCGGCTGGACGAGTTTGCGGATGTCATCTTTCGTGGTCGCCCCCCCGAGCCAACCGAATACGACATATTGCGCGACCTTGTGCAGCTTGCCCGGGAAAAGACCAATGACAGCGAAACCGGCGGACGCCAGACCCTGCGGCGTAAATTGTCGGACAGGACGGTCAGCGTCGATACGCCGATTGCCTATCGCCTGCGCGATCTGCTGGCACTGATCGATGACAGGATCGGCCTTCTCGATAGCAAGGCCGAGCGCCCCTATCTGCGCAACCTGAAAGCAAGACTGGAATCCATTGCCAGCGACCCGCGTTTCCGCTTCATGTTCGCCGTCACCGGCGGGCCGGAAACCATGCGTCAGGCTATCGCGCGCATTTTCCGCATTCCGCATAATGGCAAGCCGATCTGCACCTTCCAGCTTGCGGGCCTGCCGTCAGAAGTGGTCAATGCGGTGGCTTCGGTTCTGTGCCGCCTCTCCTTCGACATTGCCATGTCGAGCGAAGGCAGCCTCCAAACACTTGTCATCTGCGAGGAAGCGCACCGTTATATTCCCGCCGATAAGGACGCCGGCTTCTGGCCGACGCGACAGGCCATTGCTCGCATCGCCAAGGAAGGACGCAAATATGGTTCCTATCTCGGCGTAATCAGCCAGCGCCCCGGCGAGCTGGACGCCACCATTCTTTCGCAATGCAACTCGATCTTCGCGATGCGCCTTGGCAATGAGCGTGATCAGGAAATCATCAAGGGCGCATTGCGCGGCGGCGCGCGCAGCATGGCCGGTTTCCTCTCCTCGATTGCCAACCGCGAAGCCATTGCCTTCGGCGAAGCATTTTCGACGCCGATGCGACTGACCTTTGAAACGGTGCCTCCGCATCAGCTGCCGGGACGCCGCAAGGCGGAACGCGTCACCTCATCCTGGCAGGTGGACGACAAAATCACGCTGGATCGTATCGTGGACCGGCTCCGTTCGTTCGAAAACAATGCGCAGACCGGTGCGCCGGAAATACCGACCGACGACAGCGAGCTGTTGGGAAGGCCTGCGACCGGCAATCGGCTGGAAACCGTCGCGGCTGCGCCAGTCGTCCCCCACACGAGCGAGGCAGCGCAAAGCGTAAAGAAGCTCGGCGATCTGGTTCGCAGTTTCCGCAAGGACTATGAGAACTAAGAGAGGGCCTTCAGCGGCGCTCCATCAGGCGCAGACCCGATTGCGCCCCATATTCTTGGCGGCATAGAGCATCTTGTCGGCGCGGCGATAGAGGTCTTTCGACGTTTCGCGCCGGTCCCAGACTGCAAGCCCGATACTGACGGTAACTGTCAGTTTCACTTCCCCAAGATCGATTTCCAGCTCCGCAATGGCCTTTCGGATACGATTGGCGAGCTTGATCATCAGCTCCGCATCCATATTGGGAGCCAGCACGGCGAATTCCTCTCCGCCAAGCCGCGCGACCACATCGTGATAGCGGGTATAATCGCGCAGGCAGCGCGCAACTTCCTGCAACACCACATCGCCAATGTCGTGTCCGTGCGTGTCGTTGACCGCCTTGAAGTGATCCAGATCGATAATCATCAGGCCGACGGGCCGCTGGATGCGGTCGAACTGAACCAGATATTCCTTCAATGCTTCATCGAAATAGCGCCGGTTCTGCATGCCGGTCAGACTATCCGTCAGGGCGGCATGTTCGAGCGTCTGCGACCGCTCGGACAAATCCTGCGTGATGATCTGCAATTTGCCGCGATCCAGCGCCTCGGTGCGGATTTGTGGATAAATCAGCAAAAGCCCACAGACGATGGAGGCAATGAGAATCCAGATCGCCGCATGGTTGAGCTGCCCCAGCGAAGTCGCGATTTCGGCAGCGGATGCATTGAGGGAGGTCGCTTCAAGCAAGCCCAAATCGACATGCACGCGATAAAGCAAAATGCCTATCCCGCACATCAAAATAATCAGAATGAAAAATGCCCGCTCCGATTTATGAAACCGCATGTTTCGCGCCCGCCTCTCCTTTCCGGAGATTGCCAGCGAGTTATTTCAGTGTCGTTAATTCAAGTAGAGCTTCATCAGAATTACTTAAAAAACTCCAGCTTTCATCAAGCTGATTGCGAAACCAGGTCGATTGTCGCTTGGCATATTGCCGTGTTGCAATCACAGACCGCTCGATGGCCTCATCTTTGGTCATGGTGTCATCGAGAAAAGCGCCGATCTCCCGGACGCCGATAGCCTTCATGGCAGGCAGCGCCGGATCGAGTTGCAAAGCCAACAGCGCTTTCACCTCATCAATAGCGCCATTGTTCCACATCAGGGCAAAGCGCCGCGCGATCCGTTCGGAAAGCCAGCCCCGTTCCGGCAAAAGCACGACCTTGCGCGCCGACTGGTCATCCACCAGCACGTGCCCCTTGGCCTGCTGCCACGCGCTCAAGGATTTTCCAGTACTTTCGATCACCTCCAGCGCTCGCACGATGCGCTGGCTGTCAGTCGGTTGAAGTGTAGCGGCCATTTGTGGATCGCGTTCCGCCAGCACACGGTGCAGCGCTCCTGCACCTTCCGCCTCCATGCGGGCGCGCCAATGGTTGCGCACATCGAGCGCAACTTCCGGCATTTGGGACAGGCCGCCCAGCAGAGCGCGGAAATAAAGCCCTGTCCCGCCGACGAAAATCGGCGTCCGACCTTTAAGCTCGGGCTGCGCCAGAAGGGATGCCACATCGGCGAACCATTTGCCGGTGGAATAGGAGACGGACGGCGAAACGTGGCCGTATAGATGATGCTCGGCTGAAGCCAGATCGTCTGCGCCGGGCCGTGCCGTCAAGAGATCGAGCACGCCATAAACCTGCATGGAATCGGTGTTGACGATGAAACCGCCGGTCTCCCTTGCCATATGAACAGCAAGTGCCGACTTGCCGCTGGCCGTTGGGCCAGCTATCAGGATGGCATTCTTGATCGCCTCCTCACTCATCGCAGGAATCGCTCCCTCATGTCTGCATCCGCTCCGCTCATTGCCACTTTGATCGCCAACCCGGCCAAGGCCGCTCTTGTTCCGTCGCTCGGGATTAAAGCGTCAGCGGCAGTGAATGCAACAGGACTTTACTGGCTTGCAGATGGTATTGCCTGCGATATCCCCCTGCCAACCGGCTTGAGCGCCGAAGAAGCCGATGCTGCGCTGCGCGCGGCACTCGATGGCGCACCCGTTGATGTGGTTGTGCAGGAGCAAGACCGCCGCCGCAAGAAAATCCTGATCGCCGACATGGATTCGACCATGATCCAGCAGGAATGCATCGATGAACTGGCGGAAGAAGCAGGCCTGCGCGACCATGTGGCGGCAATCACCGCCCGCGCTATGAATGGCGAAATCGCCTTTGAGCCAGCCTTGCGCGAGCGCGTTTCCCTTCTGAAAGGCCTGCCGCTCCAAGTCATCGACAAGGTGATCGCCACCCGCATCACGCTCACGCCCGGCGGGCCGGAACTGGTGCGCACCATGCGCAAGCATGGCGCTTATACCGCGCTCGTCTCCGGCGGTTTCACGTCCTTCACACGCCGCATTGCCGAAATGATCGGCTTCAACGAAGACCGCGCCAATCTTCTTCTGGACGATGGCGCCGCGCTTACCGGCGTTGTCGCGGAACCCATTCTTGGTCGCGAAGCCAAGGTGGAACGGCTGGAAGCAATTGCTGACCGTCTGGGGCTGACGCCCGAAGATGCGATTGCTGTCGGCGATGGCGCTAACGATCTGGGCATGATCCAGCTCGCGGGAACAGGTGTGGCGCTGCATGCCAAACCGGCAGTGGCCGCGCAAGCCAACGTGCGCATCGATCATGGCGATCTGACCGCGCTTCTTTACATTCAGGGTTACAGGAAAACGGATTTCGTCGAGTAGAGCCTCCAGGCTGAACACTACAGCTGAAAATTCGTCAGGCCGTGGCGAAAAGAGTGATTTGCGAGTACCGGAGCGGAGCGTACTTAAGGGTACGTGAGCACCGGAACGCAGAAAATTGCTCTTTGCAGTCCGGCATCACGAATTTGCACTGTAGTGTTACACTGCTTGACCGGCGCACCAACCAGACGACCACGCCCACTGGAAATTATAGCCGCCGAGCCAGCCGGTGACATCGACCACTTCGCCGATGAAATAGAGGCCGGGCACGGACTTGGCCTCCATGGTGCGGGAATCGAGATCGCGCGTATCGACGCCGCCCAGCGTCACTTCCGCCGTGCGATAACCTTCGGAACCCGCAGGCTTGATGCGCCAGTCATGGACGGCGGCTTCCACGCGCCGAAACAGCTTGTCGGACATATCCGCGAGATGCCCGCCAGCGCCGTTTTCCTCGGCAATCGTCTGCGCAAGTTTCTTGGGTAGGTGCAGGCCGAGCGCTGTCTGCAAGGCCTGTTTGCCATTTTGCGTGCGCTGCGCGCGCAAGGTTTCGAACAAGTCTGTGCCCGGCAACATATTGATGCGGATTTCGTCGCCCTCTTTCCAATAGGACGATATTTGCAAAATCGATGGCCCGCTGATGCCGCGATGTGTGAACAGCATGGCCTCGGCAAAACTCGTCTTGCCGCAGGCCACCACCGCATCGACTGCGATCCCTGCCAGCGGCTTTAGACGTTCGAGCGTATTGGGTTCAAAAGTCAGCGGCACCAGCGCCGGGCGTGTCTCGACCAGCCGCAAGCCGAATTGCTCGGCAAGATCGTAGCCGAAGCCGGTTGCACCCATTTTCGGAATGGATTTGCCGCCGCAGGCGACCACCAGAGAACGGCACCGAACCGTCGTGCGAATACCGCTTTCCGTCAGCCGCAGCTCAAACCCGTCGCCGGTTTTGGCCACGGTCTCGACACCGCAGGAGAGCTTCAGCCGCGCGCCGTGGCGCTTCATTTCGCCGAGCAGCATGTCGATGATCTGCGTGGCCGACCCATCACAGAAAAGCTGCCCGAGCGTCTTTTCATGATAGGCAATGCGATGCCGCTCAACCAAGGCGATGAAATCGCGCTGTGTATAACGGCTCAAGGCCGAGATGCAGAAATGCGGATTGCGCGACAGATAATTCTTCGGGCTGGCATGAATATTGGTGAAGTTGCACCGACCGCCGCCGGAGATGCGGATTTTCTCTCCCGCCGACTTGGCATGATCGACAACCAGCACGGAACGACCGCGCTTGGCCGCTTCGATGGTGCACATCATCCCGGCTGCGCCCGCGCCTATCACGACAATATCGACAGTTTCCAAACCCGCACCACTCCATCACCCAATCGGGCATTGAATCTCATTCTCAGCACTTGCCGCTATTTGATTCAAATCGCAAACGAAAACGGCGCTGCGGATGATCCGCAGCGCCGTTCCAATTCTACCTTGCAGAAATCTCAGTCGATCCGAACGGTCACGAAACGCAACTCGCCGGAGCGGGACGCCAGCATAAGCAGCGCATTCTTGCGCCCTTCCCGCCGCAGCGCATCGATGCGCTTCTTCACATCCTCGGGTGTTTTGACGGTGGCCTGATTGATGTCAACGATGACATCGCCGGTTTCCACACGCTTGTCGCCTGCGGCCGAACCCGGAGCGACATAAAGGATGGCCACACCGTTCACGTCTTCGGCAATGCCGAACTCGCCGCGCACATTGTCATCGAGTGCGGAAAGCTTCATGCCAAGCACGATCGGACCCGTGGCTTCGCTCTTCTGTTCCTTCTTCGGCTTGGCGGGCGCTTCCTGCCCGTCTTCGCCCTCTGTTCCGTCCAGAACCGGCGCCTGATCTTCGGTTGCCGCTTCCGTGCTCTTGTCGTCTTCGACAAGGCGACCAAGCTTCACCTTGATGGTCTGTTCCGCACCATCGCGGACGACCTTGATTTCCACTTCCTTGCCGACCGGGCTTTCGGCAACAAGGCGCGGCAGATCGCGCGCTGTATCCACCGGCTTGCCTTCATAGTCGATGACCACATCGCCAGCCTTCAGCGCCGTGTTGTCCACGCCCGAATTCTCTATCAGTCCGGCAATCAGCGCGCCTTTCGGTTCTTTCAGACCAAGACTGTCGGCAATATCCTGCGTCACCGGCTGCAGGCGCACACCAAGCCAGCCGCGCTTGACCTCACCGAATTCCTTCAGTTGGTCGATGACGCCGACGGCCATTTCCGCGGGGATGGCAAAGCCGATACCAATGGAGCCGCCCGAAGGCGAAATGATCGCCGTGTTGATACCGATCACCTGACCGCTCATGTCGAACAGCGGGCCACCCGAATTGCCGCGATTGATGGCGGCATCCGTCTGGATGAAATCATCATAGGGGCCGGAATTGATATCGCGCTTGCGCGCCGAAATGATGCCGGCGGTCACCGTTCCGCCGAGACCGAACGGATTGCCGATCGCCAGAACCCAGTCGCCAATGCGCGCCTTTTCGGAATTGCCGAACTGCACGGCCTTGAGCTTGTGCTTGGCCGGATCAACTTTCAGGACAGCAAGATCGGTCTTGATATCCTTGCCGACCAGATCGGCTTTCAGCTTGGTGCCGTCGTTGAAATTCACTTCAATCTCGTCGGCATCCGCAATGACGTGATTATTGGTGACGATGAAGCCCTTCTCGGCATCAATAACGAAGCCCGATCCAAGCGACTGCACTTTACGCGACTCGTCGCTCTGCTCGCCATCCTTGTTGTTGAAGAAATCCTTGAAGTACTCCTGGAACGGCGAGCCTTCCGGCACTTTTGGCATGGGCACGGGGCCATCGCCCTCGCCGCCATCGTCTTTAACCGTCTGCGAGGTGGAGATATTCACCACCGCATCCAGCAGCCCTTCTGCGAGATCGGCAACGGAACCCGGACCCTGAATGCCTTTCACGGGAGCGTCCTGCGCAAAGGCCGGCGGCGTTGTGACCGATAGCGTTCCGGTGACAGCCAGCGCGCCCATTGCCACAGTTGCGAATAGGGTGCGAGCGAACCCCGCCTTCGGTACGATTGCCATGAAGCTCTGCTCCGATCCTGTCTGCCTTACAAATTCCTATGCTAGGTTCACGCAAATTAAGGCCTGTTTACGGCCCCGTACAGAGAGTTAGCTATAAATAACGGAACGAAGGGCGCTTATCCCCTGACAAGCCAGACGATGCCAACGCCGATGGCCAGCGCCGCGATACCGGCGATGCGCAATGCGCTTTCCGGCGCTTCACTCGCTTCGCGTGCGAGTTTCTTGGCGAAAAAAGGAAAGCCGCCGTAGAGCAGCCCCTCGATAACGAAGAGAAGTCCTACGGCGGCTAGAAAATCGCTCATGAGAGCTGTTCCCGCGCTTTACTGGGAAGGCGTTGCCAGCTTGCCGCCAGCATCACGGAAGAACTTGAAGAACTCCGAATCCGGCGAGAGAACCAGCGTCGTATCCGGGGTTTCGAGCGCTTCGCGATAAGCCGCCATCGAACGATAAAAGGCGAAGAAGCCCGGATCCTTGGATGCGGAGGCGGCGTAGATTTCACTACGCTGCGCATCGCCCTCACCGCGAAGGATTTCCGATTCCTTGCGCGCTTCGGCAATGGTTTCCACCACCTGACGGTCGGCCACAGCGCGAATACGCTGGGCGGCTTCACGGCCACGGGCACGCAGACGCTCGGCTTCCGCCAGACGTTCCGCCTTCATGCGCTCGTAGGTCTGCTGCGAAACTTCCGCCGTCAGATCCGTGCGACGGATACGAACGTCCTGAATAGTCAGACCAAGCGATGTCGCATCGGGACGAAGCTGATCGCGCACTTCACGCATCATGTCGCCACGCTCTTCCGAAAGTGCTGCTTCAAAGCCGCGCTGACCGTAGACACCGCGCAGCGCTGCATCCAGACGGGTGCGCAGACGCTGTTCGGCAAGCAGCGTGCTGCCCGAAACCGTTTCACGGAACTTGCGGGCATCGGTGATACGATAAACGAGGAACGCGTCGACGTCATAGAACTTGCCGCCCGAAACCTGAACGCGGATATCGTCCAGATCGAAACGCAGCAGACGGTCATCGATCATCTGCACCGTATCGGCGTCAAGGAAGCCGAATGGCAGCTTGAAATAGATGCCCGGCTCGGTCTTCACGCTAACGATCTGACCAAAACGGAGAACGATAGCCTGCTGGCGCTCCGAAACGATGAACGTCGCGGAATAGAGCAGGAAGGCGAGGACAGCGATAATACCCGCAATGATCGGAAGTCTGTTCTGAGCCATTACTGGGCACCTCCGCCGGTCGAGGGAGTCGTGGTCACATTCGCGCCCGGAGCAGCACCCGTTGCGCCTGCGCGCGGTTGC
Organism: Pseudomonadota bacterium; assembly: GCA_023451915.1. Next base: position 9,175 of record JAEXXS010000393.1, read on the forward strand.
TGGCGCATCAGTTCGTTCAGGGGCAGATAGGGCACGACGTCCTTTCCGGGTTCCACAATGACTTTCTTGGTGCTTTTGAGCACCTGTTCCATGGTTTCGAGGAAGAGCCGGTTGCGCGTCACTTCCGGCGCTTTTTCATACTGGCCGAGAACCGAGCTGAAACGCTGGGCTTCACCTTGAGCGTCTTGAACCACACGGTTCTTATAGGCCGCAGCTTCTTCGCGAATCTGCGCCGCTTCACCGCGGGCCTGACCGAGCTTCTGGTTTGAATATTGGTTCGATTCTTCGATGAAACGATCTTCGTCCTGCTCGGCGCGCTGCACTTCATCAAAGGCGTCGGCAACTTCGCGCGGCGGCGACGCATCTTCAATCGACACGGCATTGACCTGAATGCCGGCCTGATAGCTGTCGAGCGTCTGCTGCACGATATTGCGCACGCTTTGCGCGATCTCGGCACGATTGTCGCGGAAAACGTCCTGCGCCGGACGGCGACCGACGATTTCACGCATCGCGCTTTCTGAAACCTGCTGCACCATCGCATCCGGGCTATCGACATTGAACAGATAGGCGCGCGGATCGGAGACGCGATAGAGAACCGAGAACTGGACGTTCACGATGTTCTGGTCACCGGTCAGCATCAGGCCCTGTGTCGCCGTACGGGACCCCTGAGCGCCGATATTGATCTGTTTTTCGACGATCTGCGCCTTTTCATAGGTTTCAATCGGCCACCAATGGAAATGCAGGCCCGGCTCCGAAACTTCAGCCTTCGGCTTGCCGAAACGAAGTTCAACCGCCAGTTCGTCTGGCTGCACTGTATAGACAGACTGGTAAACCCAGAAGCCGAGCAAGGCCGCGCCGATCAGGAAATAGATTGGACGATTGCCGCCGCTGCGGCCACCGCCACGGGGGAAAACCTGCTTCAGGCGATCCTGGCCTTTGCGCAGAATATCTTCGAGATCAGGTGGCGTGTTCGGGCCGCCTCCACGAGGTCCCTTCGGGCCCTGTCCCCAGGGGCCATTATTATTGTTGTTATTGTTATCACCGCCGCCGCCGCCCCACGGGCCGCCGCCGCCATTCTGATTGCTCCAGGGCATCCTCACCTCTAAGCTTCTGTTTCCCGCATCTCCGGCAAAAACGCTTCCACGCTTCCCCTGGAGATGCTCCCGGAAGACGGGAAAGCAAGGCGCAAACCCCCGTCATCAACTAATGTTACCGTTTTATAGGCATCGGGAGGCGCGCTTTCAACGGAAGCGCAATAAAATTCCTATGTTATGCTTTACGC